>CAYWZR010000109.1:0-8067 GCA_964462885.1 uncultured Nitrospirota bacterium | reverse complement strand
TAAAGACTCACCAATGGCCAGTCAGTGTAAAGGTGTAAAGAAGACCATGCCGAATGTTTACACCTCTCCTATGGTGAGTGCTAAAACATGTGAGAGATGTCATCCAACAGAGATGGAACAGTTTTCTCAAAGCGCTCACGCTAGACGTGCCGGCATACCTATTCTAGAAAAAGAGAAGTACCAGAAACTCATGTATGATGCAGAGGGTGGAGTTTCTGGCGTGCCGGAAGGAGATGATCTTCGCTCAGTTCCAAGACAAGCAGGCTGTCAGATGTGTCACGGCACGGAAGTAAAACTTGAAGCTAATAATAAGCCTGATGATAAAACCTGGCCGGGCGGTGTAGGAACTCGTTACCCTGATGGAGGGATAGGCAATTGCTCAGTATGTCACAACCGGCATGCATTCAAGATTTCTCAGGCCAGAAAGCCCGAGGCTTGTGGTAAGTGTCACATAGGGCCTGACCATCCAAACCTCGAAATTTACATGGCCAGCAGCCATGGACAACTTTATGCCACCGAAGGTGACGACTGGAACTGGGATAGCCCTCCTGATGCCTGGGAACCAGGAGACTACAGCGCTCCGACTTGCGCAACCTGTCACATGAGCGGTATTGGAGATCTTTCCACTACTCATAATGTTACTGAACGTCTCTACTGGGACATGGCTCATGTTAAAAGTGTAGTACGAAGTGGCGAACGTGGTGATGGAGAAAAAGGGCGCAAGCTTATGAGAAAGGTCTGTGGTAACTGCCACAGCGAGCTTCATACAGACACCCATTTTGCAAAATTAGACAGAGCGAATGGACTTTACAATTCTTATATCGAGGGCGCTCAGAAGATGTTGGACGACTTGAAGGCCAAGAAGCTTCTTAAGAAAGATAAATGGAAAGATCCGTTCCAGGAGTTATTCTACTTCCTATGGCATCATGCAGGTCGAAGAGCACGGCATGGAACTGCAATGGATGCTCCTGACTATGCCCAATGGCATGGCTTTTTCCAGATGATGAATATCTACAAGGACCTGGAAGATCTTTATAAGTGGCGTATAGAGAACAACAAAATTGAAGCTCTTAGCCCTGTTATGTCACCAGGGCCATACTAAACAAAGAATTCAAAATTTAGAATTGAGAATTAAAAAAAATTAAAGCCGGAGTCCTGGTGACCCCGCAAAGGGTTGCCAGGACTTTTACTTCCTGTATGTTATTTAAGGATATGCGAGTTTATTATTTTAAGAAACGGAGTTTATCATCATGAAAAAAGAAAATATTTTTTGGGCTTTAGTAGCCGCCCTTGTTGTCTCCATTTTTCTTGGTACGGAATCTTTTGCACAGGATGATATTGCAGCAGAAGACGTTCAGAAAAACGCCAACTATATATGGACATTGCTGGCTGCGTTTCTCGTCTTTTTTATGCAGGCTGGCTTCGCTATGGTTGAGTCTGGCTTTACAAGAGCCAAAAATGCAGCAAATATCATATTAAAAAACCTCATGGATTTCAGCCTGGGCTCTCTTGCTTATTGGGCAATAGGATTCGGCCTGATGTTTGGTCTTTCCGAGACTGGCTGGATCGGCACAACAGGGTTTTTTCTAAGCGATTTTAATATTGATAAAGATCCGTGGCTTTTTGCATTCTGGATGTTTCAGGTGGTCTTTGCAGCCACTGCCACAACTATTGTCTCCGGTGCCGTGGCAGAAAGAACAAAGTTCATAGGTTATCTCGCATACAGCGTAGTTATATCAGCAATTATATATCCTGTATTTGGAAGCTGGGCCTGGGGAAGCCTCTTTAAAGGTTCCGGTTGGCTTGAGGGTTTGGGTTTTATAGATTTTGCCGGCTCTACTGTAGTTCACTCTGTAGGCGGCTGGGCAGCTCTTGCAGGAGCTATTGTACTTGGACCAAGAATAGGAAGGTTCAGAAAAAACGGCTCTCCTCTTCCTATCCCTGGCCACAACCTTCCACTTGCAGCTCTTGGAGTATTTATTCTCTGGTTCGGATGGTATGGATTCAACGCTGGCAGTACCACGACTGCAAATAGCGATATCGCCTTAATAGCAGTAACTACCACCTTATCTGCATCGGCTAGCGCTGCCTTTGCAATGATTACCACATGGGCCAAGTTCGGCAAACCAGATACGGCTATCAGTCTTAACGGGGCATTAGCCGGGCTTGTTGGTATTACAGCCGGTTGCGCTAATCTTACGCCATTTTTTGCAATTATTACCGGCATGATTTCTGGAATTCTTGTGGTCTATTCCGACTTGTTTTTTGAACGGATAGGAATTGATGATCCTGTAGGGGCTATTTCTGTTCATGGAGTAGCAGGTGCTTGGGGAACATTGGCCGCAGGATTATTTAATTCAGCAGATATGTTTAACATGAAAGTTGTTGGAGTTCAGCTTATTGGAATAAGTGCAGCCTTTTTATGGGCATTTCCCATGTCTTTTATTATGTTTAAGCTGATAGATAAGACCATAGGTCTGAGAGTATCACCTCAGGAAGAAATCCAAGGCTTGGACTACTCAGAGCATGGATCTACGGCATATCCTAATTTCACAATTACTAATATTTAAAACTATTTAAAACTATTGACAACTATTTAAAGTTACTAAAGTGATTTAAATTATTAAAATGATTAAAAATTCAAGAAGAGGTTTACATCGATGAAATCTGGAATAACGGACAAACTCAGGTCTTTTATTAGCAAGCTCGGCTCTAGTCCTGACGAAGAGATACTGAGAAGAAAGCCGCCGGAAAAAGTATCACCAGATGAAACTGCTGAATACTCCAATAAGTCCAAAGCATCTGGCTCAGGTTCAGAAAAAGGACCCTTTTTGTTTGATACTTTGCGGGATACCGTAAACGGAGTGTCCGGCAGCGCGGAAAAAGCTGCTGAAAGTGCTGAAAAAAGTTTTAAGGGCAGAACCCTTGAAAGCTTGGGCGCAAAGGTTGTGGATGCAGACGAGAAGGTTCTCCGGTTTTCAAACAAAAGACTAGTCGTGCTGACTTCTATGGTAGTTGTAACTATTATAGTTGTTTTTTACAGCTTTACAACTTGGTCTGTGGGCTATACGTCTTCCGAAGAATTCTGTACCAGTTGCCATGAAATGATGGGAGCTTACCAAGCATGGAAAACATCTTCTCACTATAAAAATGACTCTGGTGTAGTTGCGACTTGTGCCGATTGTCACTTACCTACTGATATGCTATCTAAAATAAAGGTGAAAATTATAACAGGCACCAGAGACTCATTCGTCCATTACCTTGGAAATCCGGAAGATCTTGATTTTAAAGAACTGGCGATAAAGGCAAGAGAGAACATCAGTGATGATTCATGTGTGCAGTGCCATAAAAACCCGTTCCCTGTAAATCTTAGCAAAGGTGGGTTTATAGCTCACAGAGCGGTTGAGAGAGGGGCAAATAAGAAGTGTGTTGACTGTCATCAAAATCTTGTACACACCAGAAATCTTTGATTCTTAAACGTATATATATATAGGCTACCCCGTGGTTGTCTCAATACCTGCTATTGCAAGTTTGGGGCATCCATCAGGGGCAGGCTATATGTTTTTTTGTGATGAGTTGTTTTTTTACCCTAAAGTGACTAAAAAGTACAGTCATGCTTAAGCGCTGCCGCAAGTTGTTTTAGGTACTCTTTTCGAGTTATTTCAACAGCACCCATACTAGCAGTGATTTCAGTTACCATCTGGCAATCAAGTAGTGTAAAGCCGCGTTTTATTAAATGCTTCACAAGAGACGCCAAGGCCACCTTTGAGGCGTTGGGTTTAGAGTAGAACATTGATTCTCCGGCAAAAAGACCGCCAATGCAGACACCATAAAGACCGCCGGCCAGTTCACCATCGCTCCATGCCTCAATGCTGTGAGCATGACCAAGCCGGTGAAGCTCGGTGTAGGCATTTATCATATCTTCTGTAAGCCATCCCGCTCCGGAATCTTCTTTATGCCTGGACGCACAATGCCTTATTATTTTATCGAAATCAGAGTTAATACGTATTTCGAAAATATCTCTATTTATAATCTTCCTGAGTGTACGGTTGATACGAATCTTTTCCAGAGGTATTATTGCACGTGGATCAGGAGACCACCACAGAATCGGCTGACCGGAACTATACCAAGGGAAAATACCGCTTTTGTAAGCCAGAAGCAGACGTTTAGGAGAAAGGTCTCCACCTGCCGCTACGATTCCTTCATGCGTTGAATTTTCAACGCATGGAAACCACAGCTCTGCACCTTCGGTGCTATGGTCTCTGGAAGCTCCCTGCATAATCATACTCGTTCATTTCTTACGTTGACGATAAAGGGTTGGGTCAATCACTGCTTCTGCTTTTTCTGCTTCCAGAATGCTGTCCAGAAATTTATTAATAATTCCAATATGAGGTTTTGGATCTTTAAGCAGCTCGTTGAAGTTTATATCAACACGCATTATGTTAGGCTGGCTATTGACCCAGGCATCCACCTGCCTTAGATGCTCCATATACAGTTCGGCCATTTCTTCATCAGTTGCATCATCTGTATCCTCTTGTCGACGAACAAGCATTTTTTTCTGAGAAGCCAGGACTTCCGGCATGGCCCGGTGCATAAATATGATACGGTATGTATAGGTTGAGGGTAGATGCGGCAGTAAGGCCGAGATCACCTTGACCACTTTCCCTTCGGCTTCGGCCAGCCAGGAATGATCCCCATCAGAAAGCTTCTTTACACGTTCAAACTCATAGTAGCCTTTTGGGTTGTCATCATCTGCGGTTCTTAGATTGTCTGTAAGGGATGGCAATCCACCAGCCTCCAACATTTTCATCATCATCGATGTACCAGAACGTGGAAGACCGGAAACGATTGTAATGTCTTGATTATGGCTCTTTTTTCTAAATATTTGAAGCAAACGTTTCATAATTTATTTAGTAATTTTCCTGGTTTGTTTAGAAAACATTACCGGGTAAGTTGGAAATATTCCCTAATTTGGTTATATGCATTTAATAGCATTTTATCAGTAGATAAAGTCTGGTTACTGAACATATCCCAGAGCTTTCAGACGGTCAAGTGTATCTTTATCTGGTTGATTGCGAACGATGTTAATTGCTTTAGAATTGTTTTTTTCCTCTACCGTCAAAAGCCATTGACTCAGTTTTGATTCGAGACTGTCCGCTATTGCATTATTTGCCATGTAAATACTCGTACTTTCTCTAGGGTCTTTTGAAAGGTCATAAAGTTCAGACTTTCCTGAAGTAGAAGTTATAAACTTCATGGAATTGGAAAATATGGCCCGTTCGACACGATGAAACCTCTTATGTAACCTGAGCTTTATACGATCCGGAAATGATTCGCTTATTACAGTTCTATTATTTAAACCTTCAGGTTTCAACAAACTGACACCCTGAACATCCTCAGGGATCTCATATCCCAAAGTATCCAGAACAGTTGGCATTATATCAACACCGCTTACATATTGTTCAATTACGGCCTTACGGTTGTTGCTGGGATATTTAATAATGAGTGGGACGTTAACCTGGTCCTGATATACTGAGGTTCCGTGCTCAATATGCTTCCGTTCTCCAAAGGCCTCACCATGATCCGCAGTGACAATAATAAGCGAGTTATCATACAACCCTGCTTCCTTAAGTCGTGTAATAAATTTTCCGATATGAAAATCTTCGTAAGCAATACCACCATCGTACTGGGATAATAGATGTTGCCGCTCTTTAACAGTTATATCTCTCTCGAGTCTCAATACCTGATGTTCCAGGTCACGAAAATGCCTCATTGTAAAAGTCTCATCCTTGCCCGGAAAAAGCCTGTCATATGGCGCTGGTGGTGCATATTCTGTATGGGCATCCATGTAATTTAAAAATAGAAAAAAACTGTTGTTATCTTTCTTTACTTTATCTATAAGTGAAAAGGCAACCTTATTAATTTTATCAGCACGGCGATAGGTGCTATCGCGATCGGATGCTGGTATCATCCAGGCCATAAAATCATGAATTGTTTGCCTTAAATAGAATGGACGTACTTTACCGACAATATTTCCAAGAAATATCACTGGTGACCGGTAGTCATAAAAATTAAACCCCTGGTCCAAATTATAATAATCATGTAGATATCCTGGATTGGCGACAACGGCCATTGTTGAATATCCTTTTTCAGAAAGGATTTCAGCAAGTGTATCAAATTTATCGTCCAAGGGCGGTGGGCTTTTTGGCCAATCGGCAAACCCGCTTGCTAAGTCATCATCTGACGGTGCATAAAAAATATGATGGGCACCATGACTTCTTGAATAAAGTCCTGTAAACATGGATGCGTGGGAAGGCAATGTTATGTCAGAGGTTGCTATTGCATTGAGGTAGAGAGAAGAATCTTCCACCAGTTTTTTGAGGTTGGGAGAGGTATCCCTTTTATACCCGTACACAGATAGATGATCTGCCCGGACTGTGTCCATCGTAATCAGTATGACATTTGGCCTGCTTGAGTCTTGAAGTGACGATAGCGTTTTCTGTCCTGTCTGCAGTGGCGTCTGTTGCAGGAAGAGACCTATGCCAAAAATAAGGAAGTAAACAGGGACAAGAAATACCAGTGAACTGGCTGGAGAGGCAGTTTTGCTTTTTGCGGGTTTCTTTGCCCTCAGCATGGTTGCAATATTATAAAAAGCAAATGAGATCAAAAATATGGCAGCAGTATAACCAAATGCCGAAATAGCCCTAACAATCATTGTCGCATTATGAAGAGGTTCGTAGAGTATCCATGGCAGGATGCCAACCAGTACTAAGGCCACAGTCCATGGATTAGTGAGAAAGCGCAATCGTTTCTGCCAGGGAGGAGATGCTAAACTAAGCGCTAATGCCGGCAACAGGACAATGGAGGCGCCAAGAGAAGGCAAAAGGGGACGAATAGTATAACTAGTAAACAACCAGAGATAACAGATATTTGCATTAAAAGCCAGAACAACAGTAAGTGTTGCAAGTGGAGCAAACGTTGAGGAGCCTATTTTCTCTGAAAAGAGTTTGATTTTGGTTGCTCCATAAAGGCACAGGCCGAATAACCCTCCGGAGATCAAACCAATAACTGGATAATTGATAAATAACAGAGCTGTAAAGGCACGGTGAACAGGCGTATAGGTGTGCGACGGGTTCATAACCCATGGAAGTATGGCAGTAAAAAAGTATTCAACCACCGCATAAACAGTCCAGGCTGTTACTCCGTATACCGCGCCAGCATATATACTTTCGCGAAAATTTTGCAGCCCTTTGGTTTTTGTATGCATAGCTAGTTAATACTTCTCCTTCTGAAAGATTTTACTGCGTCGGTAAAAAATATCAAACCGAGACTCTGAAAGGTTTCAGCAATAGAAACCCAAAAACAAGGGATAAAATAAAAAACAGCACAAGCCAGTGAGCAGTCCAGCCAAACAATGAAACCTTCATATATGGATATCTGACTTCAAAAGACTCGACTTCCAGTTCACTTGCCAGGGCTGGCTCGCCAGGATACAAAAATTCTTTGATCAAACCTTCTTTGAATGTTTTAGGTGAGATTTTTGTGAGATTAGTACCAACAACAACTCTCTTTTTTATTTCTTTACCAAACGCCTTAAAGCTTAGGTCGAACTCTCCTTCTTTTTCTGCCTTAATCCTCCAATATATTTCTTCTCCTTCGTTAACACGCAGGGGGGAGGTCTCTGTTTTTAACCCTTTAGGTGTAATTAAGGTTCCACTAGTGCCATCTCTATTGATTTTTACTTTTACAATAGCCGTCTCGCCTGGATGAAGAGGTCTATACTCATATCGAAGACCGGTCTGAATAATTATTACCACGACAGGAAGCATGACAAACATCAATGGTTTCAGCATATGCTTCAGATATATCATATTATATTTCAACATATTCTTCTGTGCCGAAAGCACTATTCTTATATCGTTTTTAAAGAGTCTTACTTCCAGAAGGTGTCCCATTATTCTGCTTTTTGTTCTCTTAATCGCTTTCTGATTTGATGTATATTTAAAAATAGGAAGCATGATTACTGTAGTCAGCAGAGAAATTGCGCACAAACCGTATATCGGATCA
>CAYWZR010000108.1:0-8120 GCA_964462885.1 uncultured Nitrospirota bacterium | reverse complement strand
AGTGCCGGATGCTTCACCTGCTGCAACCATACCTGCATAGAATTCAGGGAAAATTTCCGGGTATGCCTCAAGAGCAGCTGAAAAACTGGTTCCAGATCTCACCTGTTCCTTTATATCTATAAGAGTCGCTCCCCAAAGTTCCTGTTCTTCCTCGGCAAGCCCGGAAAGCGCATCCACCAACGGAACACCTGCAGAAATCAGGGTTGAAAGTGTTCTTGTAATCAAGGGAAGGCGTTCGCTCTTTTTCTTGGAACCCCACCGCTTTCGACTTACCCCTTGGGAAGTTGCCGGTTCTACGTTTACAGCCAGAATGCCTTCCTTTTTAAGCTTTTCTATAGCCGTACGTCTGCCCTCGGCATCCAGTGTGCCAGAGACACTAGAGCCGTTTTCTTGATATCCCTTATAACGAAATACCGGCATTTTTGGCCTGGGTTACGCGAAGTATTTCTTCAAAAGTTGTGATACCTGAGGTGACTTTTTTCATGCCGTCTTCAAACATGGTTACCATCCCCTGGGTAACAGCCTCATGTTCTATTGTCTGGACATCTGAATTAGATAGTATGTGTCGGCGTATATCAGGTGTTACCATCATGAATTCATAAAGACCGGCTCTTCCAAGATACCCTATCCCCTTACAGCGCTCACATCCTTCACCTTTAAATAATTTCTCAGGAAGGTTCGAGTCTGCAAAAAAACGAAGAAGCTCCAGTGGCGGATCTATTTCAACCTTACAGTCAGGGCAGAGCACTCTCACAAGTCTCTGTGCCAATATGGCCGAAATAGAGGAAGCAGCCAGGAACGGCTCAATGCCCATGTCCAACAGCCGGGTTACCGCTCCTGCAGCGCTGTTTGTGTGGAGTGTAGATAACACAAGATGACCGGTCATCGAGGCATGTATAGCAATTTCAGCGGTTTCGCCGTCCCGAATCTCTCCAACCATTATTACATCCGGATCCTGCCTGAGAATCGATCTGAGCCCTGACGAAAAGGTGAGACCTATTTTGGGGGCTACCTGGATCTGGCCGATACCCGAAAGCTGAAATTCGACAGGGTCTTCAATGGTTATTATGTTGCGCTCTTCGCTGTTTAAGTGATTTAAGGCGGCGTATAGAGTTGTAGATTTGCCGCTGCCTGTGGGGCCTGTAACAAGAAGTATTCCGTTTGGTTCTTTAAGCACTGACTCCATTTTGGATATGTCATACATGTTCATACCCAGTTGGTCGAATCCGAGGATTCCGTGACGGCGGTCCAGAAGACGAAGAACTGCACGTTCTCCAAAAGAGGTGGGGATGACCGACACTCTCAAATCAATATCCCGCCCGCCTATTAGGATTCTGATTCTGCCGTCTTGTGCAAGCCGCTTCTCGGCTATATCCAGCGCTGCCATTATTTTAATACGGCTTACCAGAGAATCTTGCACGACCTTGGGAGGGGATAGCACGTTTCGGAGAATTCCATCAACCCTAAACCTGATTTCAAGTGTTTTTTCGTAGGGTTCTACATGGATATCGCTTGCGCGTTCTTTGACAGCTTCCAGAAGTATGGAATTAAGTAGCTTGATAATAGGACCTTCATCAGCCAGTTCCATAAGGTCGCGTGGTTTTTTCCACTCTGTGGCCAGGCTTTGCAGGTCTTCGGTCTTCAGCTCGTCTACAAGAGATTGTGCCCCGGCAGTCTCGGCCTCGCTATAAAAACGGTTAATTGCACTTAGAATTACTCCGCTTGAAGCATAAACTGCCTTGTATGAAAGATCCATTGACTCGGCCAGCTCATGCAGCGGAAGAAGACCTTCATCGTTTGCCACGGCTCCAATCAGTTCTCCCTCTTCTACACGCATTAGAAATATACTGTTGGCCCTGCAAAACTCAGCTGTTACGTGGGCAAGAAGGGACTCGTCCACTTGTTTGTCAAGTATTTCTGTGATGGTATTTTTTTGTTTCATTAAACTAAGAGGGATAATCAAAAACAATTTTTATTTTAGCACAGTTAAGCATATCCATATCATCCAGGGCCTTTAAGAATTTTTAAGCTTCATTTAAGCTTCAGGCTGTCTCTGCCCTCTGATTAGTCCCTGGACTCTGTCCAGGTCTGCAAGTGCCTCGACATAATCTACAAGGGCTCTCTTTTGCCCGGCCAAAGCCCTGGCATAGCTTTCCTGGGCCTCTAGAACATAATTTGCGGTCGAGAGACCAATAGCAAATTTAGACTGCTCCGCTTCGAGTCGCTTTAGTGAGGCGAGACTTGTTTTCTTTGTGGCATTTATGGACTTAATGGCAAGCCTTACATTGCGAACCGCCTCCCGTACGCTACGGGTTACGCTTTGGCGCAGGGATTCAGCCTCAACACGGGCTTTTTCAGCACTTGCACCAGCGCTTATATAGTTGCCCCTTGCTACACGGTTTTTAAATGGAATCTGAAAGCTCAGACCGACATTCCAACTGTAAAAAGATTCCTTACTGAAATCCCTTACAGAGCCACCGTAGTTGTCATCAAGGCCGTTAAGACCTGCTCCGGCTACAAGCGCCAACGAAGGAAGAAGGGCAGAGCCGGCCTGGGCTTGAATGAGTCTGGCAGATTCCGCGCGAAGATCAGCCGCCTTTATGTCTCGACGATTATCCATTGCACTTTTTAAAACAGCCTCAACCATTAATTCTTCGTCACTGGAGATCGGGCTGTCAGTTGGAGTATCGATAGTGACAATTGGGATAGACCAGTCTCGCATATTCATCAGCAGTTTAAGAGTATCCTCGGCATTACCTATATTTTTTTCACTGAGGATTATAGCCTCTTCACGGCGGGCTACTTCTGCTTCAGGTTGATGTATTTCTATAGAGGCAAGAACTCCTATCTCTATCTTCTGCCTGGTTTCTTCAAGCAGAGTATTGGCCAGATGAAGAGACAGCTTTTTTACCTCTATATTTTGAAGTGCGAAAACCAGTTCCCAGTAGGCTTTCTTGACCTGCGCAGCCAGTTCCGCAGCCTTGTCATCTACAAGATAGAAAGCCGCCTCCAGACCTTTCTGCGCAGCCCTTATTCCCCGGGTCTGCTGCTTTTTGCCGCGGCCCTTAAGAAGCTGTTGAGTTAGATTTAAATAGATTGAAGATGTGTAACTGGGATTTAGTGTGGTGAAAATAGTATTTGTATTATATCTCCGGTTTTGCCATGTCAGATCCAGGCCGGTTCCTGTTTGAAAGGTTTTGGCAAGCGAGGCTTTCCAATCAAGTGTTTGTTCCTTAATTGTCCCCCTGCCAAGCAGGTCAGTACTACTTTCATACCTGTTCTCCTTGTCGGAAAGTCCCGCCTCAAGTGCTGTATCAAAGGCACCCTTTTCCGTCTCCAAGGCTCCTTTGGCGGATTTTGCTTGAAGGCTATTCAGGCGTAGCCCCAGGTTGTTCTCCATAGCCATATTGACTGCTGCTGTCAGCGAGAGATTCATAACCTCATCGCTTTCGGTAAAGGCTGGCACGCTTGTACAAGCCCACAACAATCCAGCGAAAGTAGCGCTGACCATAAATGAAATTTGCCTTTTTTTCACTTTAGATAATTTTAGATTATTTTAGATAATTTTAGATAACTACTCAGGTATTCAAGCTGTAAGGGGTAATCGCAATACGCCCAGACATTAAGAGAGAAAAAACTAATCAAAAATTTTAAATCCATTAACCCAAAGACACAACGGAGTCTATGAATTCCTGGTACTTTTGGTCTTTTTCTATAAGTTCAATGCCCATACCGTTCTTCTGCTTTAGTATGTTTAGTTTTCTTGAATACCGCACTACTCCCTTTAAAGTGCAGGAAGTTCTTTCCGATATGTGCAGATTTATATAAACATTTACGCCAGACTGAAAGCTTTTCTGCGATCTTATGAAAAGTCCTTTATCCGAAATTCTGACAGTCATACCGGTAACTACAGAATTATCACACCTTACATCGACCGGAAGCTTAACTATAAAGCGGGTGCATTTTCTCTTTTCTATCATTGTTTAAATATAGCAGTTTTTCAGGCACATTGCCAGACCTCAAGATGCAGGCCGAATGTCTATGACTTTTATCGCTGCTTGTGCTGATCAGAAATCTAAAATAGCTGATAAATTTCAGTAAGATCCTGTTGCTACATGTTCTATGCGTATGCCGGATTTCACAAAAACCAGCATGCCCAGCACGGATTTATGAGAATAAAATTTTCCAAGTAATTCCATATAACCTGACACCTGTTTCTGGTAGCCTTCCATGGCTTCTGTATGAAATTGAGTTTTATAGTCGATTACAATCAGTTCATCTTTGTCATCCAAGGCTACTACTGCATCGATAAATTTAGCAGAAAATTTAGCAGAAAACTTAGTAGGAAATTTAGTAGTGGCTTCTTTCCGGTCAACTGCAAGAAGTGGCAGCTCGGTAAGCACTCTACCTTTTTGGAATAAATCAGACAGAAAAGGATCTTCAGCCACGTTTTTCAGGTCGGTTCTAAGCCGTTTTCTGTGCTGGTTGTCTAGTAAATATCCGTAGCTTGCAAGGGAGGCAGAGTAAGCATGTTCCACATTCATACCGGGATGAAAGTGTTCCATTGCAAAATGAAATGCTTCTCCATACTTTCTGGCCAGAAGATTTTCCGGGGAGGTTGAAGGCTCACCATCTAAAGATCGTGAAGTTTTCTCTTGCACCGGAAGTGGATTATCCTCTTCACCCTCAAAGGAGGGAGGTGGCACTTCCTGCTGCTCTAGCCCGGTATCTTCCTGAAGAACGGGTAACTCATCATACTTATTCTGATAATTATTCTGGTCAAATTTATCATCAAATACTCCTGCTTTTGGGGTATTTCCGTTTTTCTTAAGGGAACTCATCTCACCACTTCTATATAAAACCGTGTCCTGTGTTGCATCCAACATGTTATCGTCAACTTCTAGAGCTTTGGAGATAGTAGAAAACCAGGTAACAGCTTTTTCTCCTGAGTTTTTTTTAGATCTCGTTATTGACGAAGTTATCATGAAGAGCCCGGTTTTAGCCCGGGTAAGAGCGACATACAGCAGGTTAAGCGCATCGAGGTGTGAGTTTTCAGTTTCTACGTCATATATTTTGGCAAGATTTGATGAAAATACCAGTTCTTGTTTTGAAGGCGTCAAATGGATTCCTTCCAGCTCAAAGTTTTTGTTGTAGCAGATCATGAAGTTAGAGCTTTTTTTATCGAACTTGACAGCTTCGTTCATCTGCGGAAGTATAACCGCTTCAAACTCAAGCCCTTTGGCCTTGTGTACCGTAAGTACCTGCACTGCGTCAGGCTCGGAGTCTGCGGCCATGGGTACGGAATCGCCGTACTGCTCTGCTTCGTCAATAAAATCTTGCAGCCCGATACGACCTTGTCGGTTGTTTTGAGAATTACCCGGGCTATTTTGAGAAATACCGTCTGTCAACTCGATAAATTTCACAAGATTGCCACTATCCTGAAACCGCTTTCCCAGCCTGAAGATTTTTATAATAGATACGGCTAGTTCTTTGACAGTAATAAAATCCACCCGGTCTGAGAGTTCTTTTACCCGGCTCTGCAAGGTGAAGATATCTTTATGTTGATCCTTACCAGCAATGCTTGCCATTTCCGGAAAGACCTGGGAGAAAAATTCTACAAGATAAATCTTATTTTTGGTGTTGGCAAGATATTTCAGCAGCCCCATTACTGTTTTGACAGAGGAACTGCTGAAAAGCGACTCTTTCTTATCCATGGCAGCAGGGATGCCGAGCTTATAAAGGTGTTCAGCTACTTTTGCACAACCGTTGTTATTCCGCATAAGAACCGCGATTTCGCGGTACGGTACACCGAGTTTTCGAATCGATTCTATTCGATCTGAGACAGCAGTAAGGAATTTTATTTCTGTATCACTTTTTGAAGGGCAGGGTAGGGACAGAAGCTCAACTATACCGGTTTCCGTGCTATGGCTTTCCTGGGTGCTGAAGTCGTAATCAAAGATAGTGTCAGTAACATGTTTGAAAACCTTGTTTACGAAATCTACGACTGCTATAGTTGATCGATAGTTTTTCGGCAGGGAGTCACCAATAATTCGGTCTTTGAGTTCATCTTTAACATGTTGGAAAAGTCTGCTTTCTCCGCCTCTAAACCGGTATATAGCCTGCTTTGGATCTCCCACATAAAAAAAAGAGCCCTCGCGGTCAGCGGTGATTTCCATAATTATCGGTCGGAACACGGCCCATTGCACAGTGTTGGTATCTTGGAATTCATCCATAAGTAGGTGTTTAATTCGAGCATCGAGGCGATAGTAGAAAAAGTCGATTCCATCGCTTCGGCTCATAATACTTTCGTCGTCATATCCGACCAGAAGTTCATAACATAGACGCTCTACATCCGCAAATGAAAGCCGCCCGCTCTGCTGCTTAATTTGATCGGCATATGCTGTGTAGCGATAAAAAAACAGAAGAAGGGCTGCTATTACAAACTCGCTTTTTGATTCTATGTATGAGCTCAGCTCCTGCCGAACCAGCATAAATGTTCTGCTCAGTTCTGAGCTATCAGGAGCTTTCTTGAAATAATGGTATTGCTTGTAGTCTGTTTCCTGAAAAGGGCTGAGCTTTAATACATCAAGTGGAGTTTCGACGTTTAGGCATTTTTCGATAGAATTATTAGCGCTTTTTGAAAGGTCAGCGGCAAGGTTTTTCATCATGGCTCCGAAGCTCCGGGAGTATTTCACTGCTTGCCGACCGGCGGTGTCAGTTTGCTCTTTCAATTGTAGAACCTTTTTAGTAGTGATTGCTTCAAATCCGGACCTGCCTACAAAACTGCGTAAACTTACTCTCTGCTTCGAAAAATCGTCAAAATATTTTTTAAGTAATTCTTGTGGGTTATTCTGAGTCTGGCTGAGTGAAAACAGAAAATCTTCAAGAAGTCTTGTTTCATCCTTATTTTTTAATATCTCCATGATGAAGAGATTCATTGCCTGCCTGAATATTTCTTCTTCTTCAGATTCGTTCATTATGCCAAAATCAGGTGCAACACCTGCCTCAAACGGAAATAGCCTGAGTACGGAATTGAAGAATTTATCTATAGTGGAGATATGAAGGCGGGAGAACTGTTTAAGTAGTCTTGAGCGGATATTAAGGGCTGACACCCGGCCCCTGGCCAGGTCTTTTTCATCGATTAATTCCTTTCCCAGTACCACCTTAAGAGCGTCTTTCGCCTCGTTTTTTAGATCCTCACTTTCTTCATCGTATCGGAGCAGTGTGTCCAGACGTCTCATCAGGCGTTCGGCCATCTCATGGGTGGCTTTGTTTGTAAAGGTTGTACAAAGGATGTGTTCCGGGCTCACGTTTGCCATGAGCATCTTGAGAAGTCTTAGAGTCAGGGCATAGGTCTTGCCTGAACCGGCTGATGCCGAAAGCGATACATGGGAATGAATGTTATAACGTGGTTCTTCGGTCTTCTTAATCTCTTTGATTTCTTTTTTCATTTTTTTCATTAAGAAAATTCAGAAAATTTAGAAAATACTTAAGAAATCCTTATGGCGAGATCAACTTTTGTAAGACTTTTAAGAAGAGGTGAAATCAGGTATCAGTCCCTGAATCAGGTACATGGAGTCGGTAAGAAGCACTATCCCGAAAGCGATCATCAAAATGCCGCTTAGAATAGTGATGTGGCGTAGGTAACGTTGAATTTTAGGCATAGAGCTAAGCATCGTATTAAAGGCCAGAGAAACTATAAAAAACGGTATAGCTAATCCCAGAGAGTACACTGCAAGCAGCTTAATTCCGTATAAGGCAGAATTAGCAGTAGCGGCGTAGAGAAGAATAGAACCAAGAACAGGACCGATGCAGGGTGTCCATCCTGCTGCAAATGTAACACCTATCAAAAAGGCGCCTATATACCCGGCTGGTCTTCCCTGGAGGTGAATTTTTTTCTCCATTGATAGAAAACCTATCTTAAGAATACCGGTCATGTATAACCCGAATATAATGATAAGCACTCCTCCCACCTGTTTGATGATCTGCTGATTATTTGCAAGCACCGATCCGATGTACGAGGAAGATGCGCCAAGCGCGATGAAGACCACCGAGAATCCCATTATGAACACGAGAGAATTTGTTATCGTTAGTCTACGAATTCTCGCTCTGTCAGTGCC
>CAYWZR010000107.1:0-8278 GCA_964462885.1 uncultured Nitrospirota bacterium | reverse complement strand
CAGGATCGACCTGAAATGCCTCAAGAGCCGCAGCCAGCTTAATGCCACCTCGACTTACGTAGGGGGTGTCCTCCCGAACAGTGATAGATGCCTTTGTTGGTACAGTAACTCCAGCCTTGTCCACTCTTTGGCCTTCAACCATCACACGTCCGCTCATAATCAAAGATTGGGCCTTATGACGGCTACAGACAAGCCCACGCTCTACCAGCAAGCGATCTATACGTACCTTTTTGGAATAAAGGGTAAGTGGAGGTGAGAGGTTTAGGGGAACAACTACCGGCACAATGCCGGACTGATCATCCGACGGTGATCTGTCTTTGCTCATTAACGTTATATCAAGTTATAAAGTTTTAGTTAGAAATTTTTTAGCCGCTTTTGCGATCCCTTCGGTGTTAAGACCAAGTTGCGCCATCAATGATGATTGACGTCCCTGCTCGATAAAACAGTCTGGAATACCTAATCTTTTTATTCTAAGACCATCAATATCACAATCAGTAAGATACTCAAGGACAGCGCTTCCAAAGCCCCCCTGCAGAGCGTTTTCCTCTACTGTAAGTACTACCTTAATTTTGCGTGCAAGGGATCCTATCAGATCCTCGTCAAGAGGTTTTACAAATCTGGCATCCAGAACGGTAGCCCTTATATCGCTGTGCTGTTTAAGCATCTTTGCGGCTTCCATAGCTGCCCTGACTCTACTGCCAATGGCTATTATCAGAATCTCATCGCCTTCCATTAACACCTTGGCTTTGCCAACCGGAATCGTGGTAATTTCATCCTCCATTTCCACGCCTTGGGCTCTGCCTCGTGGAAACCTCAAGGCTGACGGACCTTTGTGCTCCAAGGCCGTCTTAAGCATTCTGCACAGATCGTTTTCATCTTTTGGCGCCATTACCATGAGGTTGGGGATATGCCTTAAATAGCTCATATCAAATACGCCGTGATGTGTGGGTCCGTCCTCGCCGACAAGTCCGGCACGGTCCAGCGCAAAAGTCACTGGAAGATTCTGCAGACAGACATCGTGAATTATTTGATCATAGCCTCTTTGTAAAAATGTGGAATAAACCGCTACCACCGGTCGAAGTCCTTCACAGGCAAGCCCGGCCGCAAACGTAACTGCATGTGGCTCGGCAATGCCCACATCGTAAAACCTGCGCGGAAATGCACTTGCGAATTCGTAAAGACCGGTGCCTTCTGTCATTGCTGCGGTTATGGCCAATATTTTTTTATCATTGCGGGCCAGCTCACACAACGTCTCTCCAAAGATACGACTATAGGAAGGAGAGCCTTTCCTGCTGCTGGGTTCTCCTGTTTCAGTATCGAATGGGTCTACGCCGTGAAAAAGACTGGGTTCCTTTTCCGCCGGCTCATACCCTTTTCCCTTTTGGGTTATAACATGAATCAGGGTGGGCCGGTTCCGGTCGAGACTGCGTACCCTTTTAAATGCATGTACCAAGTCCTCTATTCTGTGCCCATCCACAGGTCCCACATATTCAAAGCCAAGTTCCTCAAACAACATGCCCGGTGTGACCAGACCCTTAACAGTGCCCTTGGCCCTATGTGCAATGCGAATCATGGACTCACCTACAGAGGGTATTCCTTCTAACAGATGTTTGGTCTCCTGCTTCAACTTACTATAAAGTGTCCCTGTTATCATTCGCTTCAGGTAGCTGGAAAGTGCGCCTACATTCGGAGATATCGACATATCGTTATCGTTTAGAACCACAAAAAGCTTTTTTTTGATATGTCCTGCGTGATTTAAACCCTCAAAGGCCAGCCCGGCTGTCAGAGCTCCGTCGCCGATAACAGCTATCACATCTCCAGAGATTTCAGCACGTCTTTTACCTTCCATCATACCAAGCGCAGCGGATATGGATGTGGAACTATGGCCGGTTCCAAAAGGATCGTGTATGCTTTCCGAGCGTTTCGGAAAACCGGAGAGACCGCCTTCTTTTCGTATGGTCTCAAAGCGATCCCGGCGACCGGTGAGAAGTTTGTGGGCGTAAGCCTGGTGCCCCACGTCCCATATGATACTGTCTTTGGGAGACTCAAACACGTGATGTAGCGCAACTGTAAGCTCAATCGAACCGAGATTGGATGCCAGATGTCCTCCGTTTAATGAGACCCTTTCTACTATCAGATCCCGCACCTCATCGGCAAGCTGATTGAGTTCATTCAGTGAAAGCGGTTTCAGATCCGCAGGTTCGTTAATGTTATCAATGATTGACATCAGTTCTTTCGGTCCACTATATATTTGGCAAGAGTTCTAAGTACCCAGGCTGATTCGCCAAAGGGTTCCAGGGCATCTGCGGCTTCTGTGGCCAGGCGGTCTGCCAGGCACCGTGCCTCGTCAATGCCGTAGAGGGCTGGATAGGTTTTTTTACCCCTGGTAATATCAGATGTAGACTTTCCCAGTTCCTCTCTGGTTCCGGTAACATCCAGTATATCGTCCGCCACCTGAAAGGCCAGACCGATCCGGGAACCATAAATCTCCATAGCGGAAATTTTATCATTAGCAGAACCGGCCAGAATTGCTCCTGAAACCACTGATGCACGTATTAAGGCTGATGTTTTCCGAAGATGTATATCTTTCAGAGCTTGCCGGTCGATACTCTTTCCTTCTGATAATATATCAGCCACCTGTCCACCCACCATACCTGATGATCCTGAACTATATGCTATTTCCGAGATTATTTTATTTCTCCTGCCCGGCTCTATGCCGCTAAATGTTTTATCGTCTGAGAGAACCTCGAACGCCTGGGTTAAAAGCGCATCCCCTGCAAGAATAGCTACAGCATCTCCAAAGACTTTATGGTTTGTAGGACTGCCGCGACGAAAGTCGTCATCATCCATAGCTGGCAGATCATCGTGTATAAGAGAATATGTATGAATCATCTCTATCGCCGCTCCCAAAGCTAATGCGGCCTCGTCAGAGTCAGAAGTGGTACTACTACAGCATGTCTCATATGCGGCAATGGCCAGAATCGGTCTAAGACGTTTGCCTCCGGCAAATACAGAGTATTTCATCGCCTCCAGCAACTTAGAAGGCGCATCAATGGAAGAAAGATACTCTTCGATAAATGCGTCAACCTCGGTTTTCCGGCTCTTCAGGTATTCCTTGAAATCCATTATTTTCGTTTCCGCCGTCAAAGGGCGCATGCCGTATTCCTGCTTTATCATCCTTAAGGAGTATCTCGACTTTCCCCTCGGCCTCTTCAAGCTTGGCAGTAAGAAAACGCGAGAGTTTTATCCCCTCTTCAAAGGCTTTTAGTGAGCCATCCAGAGACATATCACCGCGCTCCATTTGTGCGACCACTTCTTCAAGGCGTTTCAGCGCATCCTCGAAGTTCATCGTGTATTATCTTTTTTTTAGGGCTTTGTAGTCAAGTGAACTATAATGATTTTCTTTGCAAAAAGCACTTTACTCTTTACTTTCAGCTAGTTTTTGTGGTAAAAATTAAAGATTTTCCATGGATTATTTCAGGTACAAACACGGGCGGCTCCATGCCGAAGATGTAGAAGTTTTCTCGATTGCAGAAAGCGTCGGAACCCCTTTCTACGTATATAGTCACGCTACTATTACACGTCACATACAGGCAGTCAAAGACGCTCTGGCAGAGTATCCACATGTTTTCTGTTATGCCCTTAAAGCCAATTCTAATAGCGCTATTTTAAGAATACTTGCCAAAGAAGGTATCGGCGCCGATATCGTCTCAGGCGGCGAACTTTATAGAGCCAGGAAGGCCGGAATTGCCGGTAAAAAAATCATTTATGCTGGTGTGGGTAAAACCAATGTAGAGATTCGTGCTGCCATAAGGGCAGGCATTTTAATGTTCAATGTGGAAAGCAGTGATGAACTTAGGGCCATTGACCGTGTGGCCGGCTCAATGCGAAAAAAGGCTCCGATTGCACTCCGTGTGAATCCGGATATTGACGCTGGAACACATCCGTATATTACCACCGGCATGAAAAAGTACAAATTCGGAATGCCGATTGAAGAGGCTCTGGATACCTATAAACTTGCCAGCCGTTTAAAGAATGTCACGATTATGGGCATACACAAGCATATAGGATCGCAGTTGACCGGGTTAGCTCCGTTTCTGGAATCGGCAAAGAAAATTGTAGCTTTTATCAATAAGCTAAAACATGAGGGCATTGATATTAAATACTTCGATGTTGGAGGAGGACTAGGTATCAGGTACGATGACGAGACTCCTCCGGAGCCTGCGGAATTATTTGATAATCTCATATCTATAGTACGACCGACCGGATGCACACTGGTAATTGAGCCGGGACGGTCAATAATGGGAAACGCAGGTATGCTGATTACACGAGTACTCTACCTCAAACAAAATGAGTTAAAAAACTTCGTGATTGTGGATGCCGGGATGAACGATCTTGTACGTCCCAGCCTTTACGAGGCGTTTCACAAAATCGAACCGGTTGTCAAAAAAAGGCGATCCGACATTCGTGCTGATATTGTCGGCCCTATATGTGAATCCGGCGACTTTCTTGCCAGAGATCGAGTGCTGGCCGCTGTAAAACAGGGAGAGCTTCTGGGTGTTCGTTCAGCCGGAGCATACGGCTTTACCATGTCATCTAACTACAACTCACGTCCACGCGTTGCCGAGGTTCTGGTAAAAGGCAGTAAATTTTACGTTATAAGAAAACGCGAATCATACGCAGATCTCATCGAGCATGACCGTATACCCGCCTTTTTAAAAAAAAATTAAACCCAAATTGAAAATTCATTTCACAAAAATGCACGGCGCAGGCAATGATTTCATTGTTATCGATTGCAGAGGCGAGTCGAAGGCATATGGATTTTTTAATTCACCCGAAAATGCCAGTGATACGGCCAAAAAACTCTGCCGCAGGAGGTTTGCAATAGGAGCCGATCAACTTCTTCTTTTATTGGATTCGGTTCAGGCAGATTTCAAAATGGCCATATACAACGCTGATGGCAGCGAGGTGGAGATGTGCGGAAACGGAATCAGATGTTTTGCAAACTACATCTGGAACCGCGAGATTTCAAACAATCAGGTTTTAAACGTCGAGACATCTGCCGGAATCATCCGGGCCAGACGTAATGGTGATCTTGTTGAAGTGGATATGGGAGAACCGGTACTTGATGGCCGAAGCATACCAGTAAACATTGACGGCAGGGTGATGGATTTTCCAGTAATTGCAGGAGAGGAAGAATTCAGAATTACCTGCGTTGGAATGGGCAATCCACACGCTGTCGTGTTTGTGAATGATGTCGAGAGTTTTCCGGTTGATCGTATTGGTCCTCTTTTAGAAACTGCTTCTTTATTTCCAAACAGAACAAATGTAGAGTTTGTACAGATTATTTCTGAAAAAGAACTTAAAATGAGAGTATGGGAAAGAGGAGCTGGCGAAACTCTTGCCTGCGGTACTGGGGCATGCGCTTCGGCTGTGGCAGCCGCCTTAAAAGGATCGGCAGACAGAGATGTGACTGTACATCTTAAGGGAGGGGACCTTTCGATCTGCTGGAACAAAGAAGACGGTCGAGTTTTCATGTCTGGGCCTGCGGCAGAGGTTTTTGAGGGGACAATCGAGGTCACAAAGCCATGAATTCCTCATAAATATTAGTGATGAATCCAGATATAATATATAATATAAAAACTTTATGTAATTATTCAGCTATTATTTTCTCCCTTTAGTAAGATCGAATAATAGCTTAATAGTTAACAATTTTATCATTACAAGAGGTGATACCAATGTTTGAAGGTTCCATAGTTGCAATTGTTACACCGTTTAAAAACAACAAAGTAGATGAGTCTGCTTTAAAAAAACTAATCGAATGGCATATACAGGAAGGTACAAACGCTATTGTGCCTTGCGGTACAACAGGAGAGTCCGCCACTCTGGATTACGAAGAACATCATCGAGTCATTGAGCTTACAGTAAAAACAGTAAGAGGTAGAATTCCTGTTATTGCCGGCACAGGAGCAAACTCTACAGATGAGGCGATAATGATTACAAGAAAAGCCATGGATGTTGGTGCAGACGGAGCTCTTCTTGTTTCGCCTTATTACAATAAACCATCTCAGGAAGGCATTTATCAACATTACAAGGCTATTGCAGAATCGGTGAAAGGGTTTCCTCTGGTTCTTTATAACGTGCCCGGACGGACAGCTTCTAACATGCTGCCAACTACTGTAGCAAGACTCGCCCGCATAAAAAACATTGTTGCTATAAAGGAAGCTACCGGAGATATGCGGCAGACCAGTGATCTTGTGCGTTTCTGTTTAAAGTCTAAAAATTTTAATATTATTTCCGGTGATGATTTCACAACATTTTCCATGTGTATGCTAGGAGGTAAAGGCGTTATATCTGTTGTAGCAAACATAATGCCTGGAGCTGTCAGCAAAATGATGGCTGCGATCAAGGCTGGTGAGATTGACGAAGCGCGTAAGATACACTTTATGCTGGAAGAATTAAACGGTTTAATGTTCATAGATAGCAATCCGGTTCCGGTAAAAACAGCTCTGTCTATGATGGGAATGATAAAGGAAGAATTTCGACTTCCTCTTTGCAGGATGTCCAGAGAGAACAAGGCAACGCTTAAAAATGTTCTCAAAAAATACAAACTAGTTAGTTAACAGGTCAAAAAAGGAGATTCACTATGGAAAACAAAGAATTTGTCTTCATCGTTACTCACTCAATTGACAGTCCAGAAAGAGCGGCAGGCGCGCTTCAGCTTGCTGCTAATATGCTCGCATTTGACGCCAAAATAGATTTCTTTTTGATGAATGACGGGGTTCATCTTGCACGAAAAGATTTTACAAAGCAGATAACATGGCAGAAAGCTTTTGCTCCTCTTCATGAGTTAATTAAAACTATTACTGAAGATTTTGGATGCAAATTTTATGTCTGTGCTTCATGTGTAGAGCCATACGGTTTAACCGGTGTGGAGTTGATGAATAGTGCAGAAATCAAACCCGGTTCCTATCTCGGGCAACTTCTGATGAGCAAGCAGAATCTTACTTTCTAAAATTATTCGTAATTACAGGTAGAGGCGTATTGCAATACGCCTCTACAACTTCCTCTCTTCCTGAAACACTCTTACTCCCCTCACTGGAAACCCGCAAAAAATGTCTAATCAAAAACAAAAGCAAAGAAAGAAAACAGGAAAAACAAGAGGCAAATTGTACCTTATACGGGCAAAAAGAATTCTATTTTGCATTTCCGGTATCGCTGTTATCATTGCCGGTCTGTATACAGGTTTTCTGGCAGCCGATATATACGACGGGCTGGAAAGCCTTAGCAAACGATCAGTATCCCGTTTTTATGCTGCTCCGCTTACGCTCGAAAAAGGCAGCATTATAAGCCGTACAAACTTAGCAGAATATTTGCATCTGCTGGGTTATACAGAACATGACACTGTCGATCAACCAGGCCAGTTTAATTTAAACGGAAGTGATTGGGAAATTTTCAGCCGCTCTCATATTAGTCCGTCCGGGGGCAGAAATAGATCAAAAATACATTTAAGCCTACGGAACAGCCAAGTACGCTATATCTCTGATTCAGGCCGTACTGTTTCTTTTGTAGAACTTGAATCTCCACTATTAGGCTCTTTTAGTGAAAATGGAGATGTAGCTCGAATTCCTTTTACCCTGAAACAAATTCCGCCATTTCTTGTGGACGCTTTTGTATCTGTCGAAGACCGAACTTTTTTTGAGCATCATGGTCTCTCCCTTACTTCTATTGTTAGAGCATTCTGGATTAATCTGAAACAAGGAGGATATCGTCAGGGCGGCAGCACAATAACACAGCAGCTTGCAAAAAACATTTTTCTTTCGCGCGATAAAACAATTACAAGAAAGATTAAAGAAGCGCTGATTGCAGTATATATCGAGGCTCGCTTTTCGAAAGACGAAATTCTTGAACTTTATTTTAATGAAGTTTACATGGGCCAGTTCGGAGATTCCGGAGTCTTTGGAGTGGGAGCAGCAGCGCTTCATTATTTCGGCCTGGATGTTTCCGGTATCACATTGGAACAAGCCGCACTTATTGCCGGCACGATAAAGGGGCCGAGCTACTACAATCCATTCAGACATCCCAAGCGAGCACTTCAGCGAAGAAACTATGTTCTGGAACGTATGGTTGCAACCGGTAGTCTTTCAAAGGAAGTGGCTGATGAAGTCCGGCAAAGGCCACTAGGTATTCTCGATAAGCCAGGTGGCGTTAACGTATCAGGATACTTTATGGATTATCTATTAAAACGCGACGGCATAAGGTTTCTGCCGCCTGCAAC
>CAYWZR010000106.1:0-8315 GCA_964462885.1 uncultured Nitrospirota bacterium | reverse complement strand
ATGTCTGCTCCCAACCCGGTTTTAAGTACAATTAAGTATTTTAGAGACGAGTATGAAGCACATATAAACGACAAACGCTGCTCGGCTGCGGTCTGCCGTAGCCTGCTCACTTTCTCGGTAATCGATGATGCGTGCAAAGGATGTGGCATGTGTCTCAGAGCCTGTCCGACCAATGCGATCACCGGTGAAAAGAAAAAGATACATTATATCGATACATCGCTATGCGTTAAATGTGGCGCGTGTTTTGATGTCTGCAAGTTCAAAGCTGTTCTGAAAAAGTAGCAAAACTTCTTAAACAAATCAAACAATCTAATTAAATTAAACGAAATTTAAACGAACTAAACTAAACTTAACTTAAATTAAACTTAAATTAACTAAAATTAACTAAATTAAACAGCAGGGTATATAAATTATGATTAATTTAACTATAGACGGCAAAAATATAAGTGTTCCGGAAGAGACGACTGTTTTAGATGCGGCCCGGTTGCTGGATGTAAATATTCCCACCCTCTGTCACGATCCAAGACTGAAGCCATACGGAGGCTGCCGCCTTTGTATTGTGGAAGTAGAGGGTGTACCTCGGCCTGTAACCGCCTGCACCACTCCGGTTACCAGCGCCATGGTTGTAACCACCGAGAGCGATAAACTTTATAAACTTAGGCGTACGGTGATTGAGTTTTTGCTTTCAGACCACCCGAACGACTGCATGATCTGCCAGCGAGCCGGTGACTGTACGCTACAAGAACTCGCATACTTCTACGGCTTGCGCGATAACCGGTTCTGGGGCGAAAGAAGACGCTATGATACAGAAGACGCAAATCCCTTCATAAAACGGGAGATGGAAAAGTGCATTCTCTGCGCCAAATGCGTACGAGTTTGTGACGAGGTGCAGGGAGTAGGAGCTATTGATCTGGCCTACAGAGGTTTTAACGCTAAGGTATGTCCGCCCTACGAAACAGATCTTGACTGCGAATTTTGCGGCCAGTGCGTATCGGTATGTCCAACAGGCGCGCTTAGCGGAAAGGCATGGGCAACACAGAGTCGCCAGAAGGATGTCAAGGAGACGGACACTGTCTGTCCATATTGCGGCTGCGGTTGCAATATTACTCTTCACAGTATTCGAAATAAAGTGGTAAGGGTTTCTTCCAAAACAGATACTCTTAACGAAGGATGGCTCTGTTCAAAGGGAAGATTTGGATTTGAGTTCATCAATAAATCCGATCGATTGACAACTCCTCTTATTAGAAAGCAAAAGGGTGGCCCTCTTGAACCTGCGTCCTGGGATGAAGCTCTGGACCTTATCTCATCCCGTTTTACGGATATAAAGAAGCAGCACGGAGCTGACGCCCTCGGTGGACTCTCATCGGCCCGGTGTACAAACGAGGAAAACTACGCTTTTCAGAAATTTTTCCGCGCAGTGATCGGCACAAACAATATCGATCATTGCGCACGCTACTGACACAGCGCAACGGTGGCCGGTCTGGCCACAGTGTTCGGTTCAGGAGCAATGACGAATTCTATCGCCGAGGTGGAAAACAACGATGCCCTTTTTGTTATAGGCTCAAACACAACAGAGAATCATCCCATTGTAGCTCTTCGCATGAAGAAGGCAGCCAGAAAAGGGGCTAAAATTGTTGTTGCGGATCCAAGAAAAATTCCTCTTGTGAAATTTGCAGATCTGTGGCTCAGGCAGCGACCGGGTACGGATGTAGCGCTTCTTAATTCGATTATGTATGTAATCCTTGAAGAAGGGCTTGAGGACATAAAATTTATCGAAGACAGAACAGAGGGCTTTGAAGATTTTAAAAAATCTCTTAAGGATTTCACCCCTGAATACGCAGAAAAAATCACCGGTGTGCCAAAAGAGGATATCGTTAAGGCTGCCAGAATCTACGCTTCGGCAGATAAAGCAGGAATATATTACACAATGGGTATAACACAGCATTCCATGGGCACAAACAATGTCTATTCTGTTGCCAACCTTGCAATGTTAACCGGCAATCTCGGACGGGAGTCTACTGGTGTTAATCCCTTGAGAGGGCAGAACAATGTTCAGGGTTCTTCTGACATGGCATGTGTTCCGAATGTTTTACCAGGTTATCAGAAGATAACGGACGAGGCTGTAAGAAAAAAGTTTGAAGGTGTTTGGGGTAGACCTGTGCCTCCAAAGGTTGGCATGACAGCCACTGAGATGACTGGAGCGATGATAGATGGCAACTTAAAGGGACTCTATATCATGGGTGAAAATCCTGTACTGAGCGATCCAAACACTGGCCACAGCACAAAAGCTTTTAAAAATCTTGATTTCTTAGTAGTTCAAGACATATTTCTTACCGAGACAGCCGAGCTTGCAGACGTTGTTCTGCCTGCGGCGTCTTTTGCCGAAAAGGAAGGCACCTTTACAAATACCGAGCGACGTGTGCAACGCGTAAGAAAAGCAATATCCGCGCCTGGCGAGGCCCTGTGTGATTTAGAGATCATATCCAGGCTTTCTTTGCGTATGGGTTTTGATATGCGTTTTAGTACATCAGAAGATGCATTTTTGGAAGCAGGATCTTTATGGACTGCCTTGGCTGGTATGACATACCAGCGAGTTAAAGACAAGGGACTTCACTGGCCCTGTCCAACTTCAGATCATCCGGGAACTCCATATCTTTTTCAGGAAACCTTTCCTAAGGGTAAAGCGACTTTCATGCAAGTGCCTTTTTTGAAATCAAAGGAACTGCCTGATGATGAGTATCCGTTTATTCTTACCACGGGGAGAATTTTGTTTCAGTACCATACCGGCACCATGACTCGCAGATCAAAGGCGCTGGAGGCAGTAGCGCCGGAGCCATTTATTGAAATCAATACTGCGGATGCTGAAAAACTGGGTATCAATACCGGTGATATGATTTCAGTGACATCCCGCAGAGGAGAGATCAAGCTTAAGGCAAGGGTTGCGGACAAAGTTGGGCCAGGTGTGGTTTTTATTCCCTTTCACTACAAAGAGGCGGCGGCCAATGTCCTAACGAATGACGCACTAGACCCTATCTGTAAAATACCTGAAGCCAAGGTATGCGCAGTAAAACTGCAGAAAGCATAAAGGGCGAACACATCGGTTCGATCCTATCAATTAGCAAAAAACTAAGGAGGAGAATAATTTTATGCCACTTGATCCAACAAAACACGCCGACTGGGAGATAGCCGAGGCGGCGGAAAAAAACATGAAAACGGTTTACGAGCTTGCCGAGGGGCTGGGCCTTGAGAAAGAGGAACTTCTGCCACACGGACATCACGTAGCCAAGCTGGATTTCAACAAAATCCTCAAGCGTCTCGAAAACAGGCCGGACGGCAAGTACATTGATGTTACAGCCATTACACCAACACCTCTTGGTGAGGGTAAATCGACATCAACCATGGGACTTACCCAAGGACTTGGAAAACGAGGAAAGAGCGTAATTGCAGCCATCAGGCAGCCATCAGGCGGTCCGACCATGAACATCAAGGGTTCGGCTGCAGGAGGCGGTTTGTCACAGTGTATTCCGCTTACACCGTTTTCACTCGGTCTTACCGGCGATATAAACGCCATCATGAACTCTCACAACCTGGCCATGGTTGCTCTTACCAGCCGTATGCAGCATGAATTCAACTATGATGACGCACAGCTTGCAAAGAGAAATCTAAAGCGTTTGGACATTGATCCGAACAATGTGCAGATGAAATGGATAATTGACTTCTGTGCACAGTCCTTAAGAAACATCATAATCGGAATCGGCGGTAAGATGGACGGATTCATGATGAATTCTAGTTTTGCCATTGCCGTGTCATCCGAGGTGATGGCTATTCTGTCAGTAGCCACAGATCTTAAAGACATGCGCGAGCGGATGGGTAAGATTGTGGTTGCCTATAATAAGAAGGGCAAACCAGTGACCACAGAAGATCTGGATGTTGCCGGCGCCATGACCGCATGGATGGTCGAGGCCCTCAATCCGAACCTCCTTCAGACCCTTGAAGGGCAGCCTGTTCTTGTTCACGCAGGACCGTTTGCAAATATCGCTATTGGCCAGTCATCGATTATTGCAGACAGGGTGGGCTTGAAGCTTGCCGATTATCATGTTACAGAATCCGGCTTTGGCGCTGATATAGGTTTTGAAAAGTTCTGGAACTTGAAATGCCGTTTCTCCGGCCTGAAACCAAATGCCGCAGTGCTTGTTGCCACAATCCGTGCTCTTAAGTGTCACGGAGGCGCGCCGATCCCTGTACCTGGTAAGCCGATTCCAGCCGAATACCAGGGTGAAAATGTTGGATGGGTCGAAAAGGGTTGCGAAAACATGGTGCATCATATTAATACGGTTAAGAAGGCGGGTATTAATCCTGTTGTATGCATAAACGCTTTCCACACTGATACCGATAATGAAATCAACGCTATTCGCAGAGCAGCCGAGGCAGCAGGCGCTAGAGTTGCGTTGTCAAGGCACTGGGAAAAAGGCGGTGATGGTGCTCTTGAGCTTGCTGATGCAGTTGTCGAGGCTTGTGAGGAACCAAATGACTTTAAGCTCCTCTATGAACTTGAGACTCCGCTTAAGGAAAGAATAGCCACTCTTGCAGCCGAGGTATATGGAGCAGATGATGTAACATACTCTCCTGAGGCACTTAAGAAACTCGAGCATATCCAGAGCGATCCGGAACTATCCAAACTTGGAACTTGCATGGTGAAAACCCACCTGAGCCTTAGCGACAATCCAAACCTAAAAGGTGTGCCAAAGGGCTGGACTCTCTCCATTCGGGATATCCTTACCTATAATGGTGCAGGGTTTGTTGTTCCGGTGGCCGGCAATATCAGCCTGATGCCGGGAACTGCCTCTGATCCGGCTTATCGCCGGGTAGATGTGGATACGGATACAGGAAAAGTGAAAGGATTATTCTAAAGTTATAGAAAGTATTAAAGAGTATAGCCTTTAAATAAAAACTTGATAAAAAAAGTGCGACCTTACGGTCGCCTTTTTTTATGGGTGGTTCTGCCGTAGTTTGTACCGTTTTTAAAGATTAAGCACTGATTTCCTCTCCGGCTGTTTCAATACTCAGAATAAAGTAATATGAGTTAAACTAGGCAAAAACGTTATATATTAAAAGATCAAGAGGCCTCTAAAGCATCCCTCAAACTATTTTCGATATCAACTTACTAACTTTGCCTATAGCATTTGCAATTTTATCTATTGATTTATTCAGCTTTGCCAAACCATCAACAACTTCTTTGGTTTTTTTGGCAGCTTCTTTCATCGCTTCTGCTGCTTCCTTATATTCTTCGGTATTCTTTTTAATATTTGCATCAATTAAATTAATTTGTTGTTCATACATTATGTCTAACGTAGCCAGAATTTCGTCAGAAGGTGGATATTGAGAGTCTCTAAGTTTTTCAAGATTGCTAATTGTATTTTGACACTCTTTACCCAGGGTAGTCATAAGTAATCTCCTTATGTTTAATTATCTATAACTTGATATATTGCTATTAACTCTTGTATTTGCTTTGTATATATCTTAATATCATCTGTTGAGTATTTTTTATTCTTTATAATTTTAACAAGTTCAGCGTTTGCTTTTTTAAAGTTGGTAATAGTTTTTTCTGTTTTTTTACTAATTTCAGTAGCCCGATAAATAGCTTTTTCAGCTATCACAAGAGCTTGAACCGCTTTATATCTTTCAAGCACTGTATATTTATCTCCAGCGTTAACTAGGCGCATTGAAGCGTTCTTTAATCTTTTGGCTGTTATCTCATACGCCTTCAAAAACCCCAAAGATCCATCCTCTGCTGAAAAATCTTTGAGTAGCAGTTCAGCAAGTTCATCAATCGGCTGCTGGTATGCAGGAATTATTTCTTTTACCGCATCCGCTTTTTTCTTCTCAACAAAAAAAGAGCCCAGACCTACAACTATTTTTTTTAATGACTCCTTCTTTTCATCTGTTATATCTTTTTTCAGTGCAATAGATGTATTTTCAATAAGGGAATTAGCAGTTTTTTGCAGATTTCCTGTTCTGTCTTCTGCCACTAACTCTACAAGCAATTCTCCATATAATCTAAGAGCCTTACTAGCAGCAACTCTTTTGGCTGTCGCCTCAACAGAGGCAGGACGGTCTAGTTTCAGGCTATCAGCCATTTTAGTATTATCGATAGCAACTAGTTCCTTATTCATCGTGATAATACCATTTCTAATATTTAAAAATTCCCTTTCGCCAAACCTACCTATATTAGATGTAGCATTACCAAATGATTGGGTTTTAACTACCTGTTTACTGGTTAGTCCACAACCTGTAATAACGACTAAAACTAATATACAGGTTAGTTCTAAAATTATTTTTTTCATTACTTCTTATTTTACCATTGAAAACATATTGTCACTATCAACAGTTTGTCAGGTTATATTTTTCTAAAAAATCACCAGGAATATCAGCTTGCTTTCTTCCTGCAAGGCCAAAGTAATACAACGGCTTACCACTTATTGACATTCTGTGGCGATAACGTTCCAAATGGTAAATATCCAGGTAGTTTGAAAGTATAAGTTCTCTAATCATTCGTGAAAACCCTGATGTGTCTGTGTGATCTAAAAAAGTTTCTTTGATATTAAAAGAAACCCATCCTCCACTCTGAATAATATTGAACGCTGTAAGAAAAGCTTTAGGAGGAATATCACCAAAACCAAGAGCTGCAACTGTTGTTAAACAATCCGGCATCCATGAGGAGATTTCATCATTAAGATTCTCACTAAGATTACAAAAATTTGCAACATAATATGCATCATAAACACCTGGCCGATCCCTTTCTGTTGCTTCCTGTGCTTCATCAATGATGTCCACACCAATTAGCCTAGAAACACCATGTCTTTTTAATGCCTCTCCCATCATGCCATTGCCTGCACCAAGATCTAAAACCCTCAATTCACTAAGATTGTACTCAGATTGACTAAGGCTATGTTTAAGAATTTCTGCTATCTTTGTAGGAGATTTACATTTCAATCGCTCATAGAATAGTTGTTCATATAAATCTGGTTTACTATAGATAACATCATAGTCATGAAAACGGATCTTTTTTTTCCCTGAAGACTCTATTAAATAAAAAAATACTTCGTTCTGTTCAAGTCCTTCTGTAGCTCTTTTTGGAAACTGTATTCTATATCGTTTTTTCATTTTCACCTTTTTTTATTCTCTGTATTAATTTTAGACATAAATCCGTAAAAAAACGGATGATTGCTGTAAATTATAGCAGAACGAAACGGGACAGTAATCAGTCCGTCTTAATTTCATCTTAATTTACCTTATTGCACGTCCGGCATGGACATGGCTTTATAAGGTGTAAGTCAGCCATGTATTTATCCAGGTATAAATATTATTATTGATAGGCTGATTTGTCACCAATATCATAGTGTAACGGCATAAACACTTTACGAAGAGTAAAGAATGCAAGGATTATAGCTATAGAGTCTACAGCAACCATTGCAGATCGAGGCGAAAACATACCAGCCGCTGCAAGTACCAAGTAGGCCGGCATAATTAAAGCAAGCAGATAACCCTCCAACAGTTTGAAGCAAAAAGCCTCTTTTGCAGTTATAAACCCAAGGCATCCGGCAAGTGGCAAAAGAAGAAGTGGACCGAACCATTTGCTTAAAACAGTTAGAGCAGGATTGCCTCCGCCAAAAAATATAAGACAGGCAAAGCCTGCCAATGCAACTAAATAAAGTTTCTTAAGCGCTTTGTGAAAACTGCTTACATAGAGGTGAATAAAAAAAACGCTAAGACCCACTGAGACAAAGAGTCCTAACAGAATAATCCCGAAGTATATTATCCTGCCGGATAAAATAACATCTTGAAAATTTTCACGCATGGACAGGGTAGCTATTAGTGCAAGGACTCCTATAAAGGCTGAGGAAAGTACGATCCCAATTCTATAAAGAATTACCGTAGTTTTGTCCTTTTTGGTAAGTAACTGATATGAATTAATGTCTCCCAAAGGATGCGTCCCTCCTGTTCAAGAGCAAGGTTAAGTAAAAATACCTGAAAAGTGAAAATTTGGTAGTCCCAACGGGAATTGAACCCGTGTTTCAGCCTTGAGAGGGCCGTGTCCTAACCCCTAGACGATGGGACCATTTTAATGGCTTCAGCCTGTTTTAGCAGCAGAAGTAAGCAACATGGCTGGGGGACTAGGATTCGAACCTAGATAGCCAGAGTCAGAGTCTGGAGTCCTGCCATTGGACGATCCCCCAGCGAAAAACCTTTTTAATTTTACATATTTCGCACTCTTTGTCAATATCTCGCCCCTTTTCACTTATTTAGAGTCTGTC
>CAYWZR010000105.1:0-8358 GCA_964462885.1 uncultured Nitrospirota bacterium | reverse complement strand
CATACCTACCCCACTTTCATGGCGTCGCAGAAAGACGACAAAGTGGCTGACACTGGAAGGTGCTTCGGAGAATAATTTAAAAAATATCACCTTATCTGTTCCACTGAACACCTTTACATGTATAACCGGTGTTTCCGGCTCGGGAAAATCCACTTTGGTAACAGATACACTTTACCCCGCAGTATCAAGGGTTCTTAAAACTGATTTCGGATCTGCTAATTCCCTGGATGTTTTCTTTAAAGGTAAAGTGCTTAAAGGCGTTAAGAACCTTAAAGGAGTGAAACTCATAGACCAAACACCGATTGGTCGGAGCCCGAGGTCAAATCCTGCCACCTACTTAAACGTATTTAGTTACATTCGGAAAGAGTTTGCCGCACAGCCAGAGGCAAGACGGCTGGGGCTTTCGGCTGGCAATTTTTCCTTTAACGTTCCGGGTGGACGGTGTGAGGAATGCAAAGGTGAGGGGAGCCAGAAGTTGGAGATGTATTTCTTTGAGGATCTCTACGTAATGTGTGACGAGTGTAAGGGCCGACGTTATAAGCATGATATTCTCTATATTACCTATCTTGGCAAAGACATTCACCAAGTACTTGAGATGACCATTGATGATGCCATAGGCCTATTCTGCGCTGTTCCGGCTATTACTAAACGTCTTATTCCGCTTGCGGAAATCGGCCTGGGATATCTCAAGCTCGGCCAGCCAGCTCCGACTCTTTCTGGCGGTGAGGCACAGAGGCTAAAGGTATGCGCGGAACTGGGAACCACCACCGGACGGGGGGGAATACTATATATATTGGATGAACCCACCACCGGGCTTCATTTTCATGATATCAAAAAGTTTCTTGCCATTTTAAACCGGCTGGTAGACGATGGCAATACTGTGCTGGTTGTGGAACATAATCTCGACATGATAAAGTGCGCAGACTGGGTGGTAGATCTGGGACCGGAAGGTGGTGAAGATGGAGGTTTTATCGTGGCTGAAGGGCAACCTGATGAGATAGCATATGTAGATGCATCCCATACAGGCCGGGCGTTAAGAAGTATGATTGTAGGCCATGAAGGCATGAAAGCTCCGCTTTTTAAAAAAAAATAATCTAAAGATACCCCGGCGGTGCGCTTTAATATGAGCCGCTTAATCCAAGTTTTGACTAGGTTTAAGCGGCTATAGACTCAATGTTTTTAAACGGAGCATGCTTTATCTGACTTAGCTTCCAATTATTCTGAAGGTTAAGCCAAAATTAATAAATAGCCAGGACAATCACATTGTTAATATTCGAACATGTACGACACCTACAGCAAAACAGTATTTAATATACAGTGCACCGAATGTAAAATTGACACCTCTTAGGCGAGTTTTAACAGTTACAATTTACAACCCCTTATCATATTTCCCATCAGAAGCAATATTTATATAGATAGCGATCATGATCGCCATAACCGCTATTGCCACTCCTATTTCGATTCCCAACATGCCGTGCGAACGAGCCTCTACCGGTGTGGTTGCCGGGAGAAGAGCACTCAAAGCGCTATAATCCAGGAAATTTGCACCCAGGAAAAGACAACAGATACCGATGCCAGCATAGATAAGAACGCCAATATTGCCAAGCAGCAGATTCCATTTTTCACTCATACGCTCAAGCATCGTTTTTAAGTCAGAACTTATTCCTATCAGGATAAAACTTGCTCCGAGTATAACTCCGCCCTGAAAACCACCGCCAGGGCTGTTATGTCCATGAGCAACAACGTATAAAGCAAAAAGCTGCATAAATGGCACAATCTGGCGGGATATCGATTGAATAATTCTATCCTGATATACTCTATTTCGACCTGTTGTTTCAGATTTCTTTTCTTTAATTTCTTTTCTTTTGGAGCGTCTTAAAATTGCAACAACCGCCACGCCGGCGGCAAATATGACTGTGGTCTCCAGCATAGTGTCAAAACTACGATAGTCCGCCAGTACAGCTGTAACAATATTTGGAACGGATGTTTCTTCCATCGTACTGGTGATGTAATGCGAAGACAGATGAAGACTTGCGGGCGAGCGTGGATCAGCCCAGTTCGGAAAATCTTCTACAGCAAAAAGCAGCATGATGCCGGTAATAGAAACGGTGAGCAAGCCGATAACTTTCAATCTTTTGTTCTCCTTGTAGTTCTGTACACTGCAGCAATAAAAAAAATAGTACTGACTCCTGCACCTACCGCAGCTTCTGTAAAAGCTACATCCACAGCTCCCATACCAGTCCAGAGCAGACACATCAAAAAACTATAGGCCCCCAAAATAATTACAGCACTCAGGAGGTCTTTTACAGTAATTGCAGCAATAGCGCATGCCAGAACCATGGTCAGTATAAGCAGGTTGAGTTCCCAGATCATAGGCTATCGCTCTTCATGCTTTTTCTCTTTTTTCTCTTTTGTCCACGGCTTGGCTCCTGACTCAAAACCTGCATCAATAATCGCGTGAGTCGCCGTAGGGCTGGTCAGGAAAATAAATATAAGGATAAATATTATTTTAATAGAAACAAAAAGTGTACTTATTGAAAAGTCATTAAGATTATAAATAGCAAGTCCTGTCAGCATTAAAAGTGAGGCAAAAGCGTCTCCCTTTCCGGCTGCATGCATCCTGGAGTAAAAATCAGGAAATCTTAACATCCCGATGGACGTGGCAAAGAAAAAAAGAAAACCTGCCAGTACGAAAAAGACTGTGATAATATTTATCATTAGGTTTTTCCTTTTTTGTGCCGTGGCCCAAAGCCGGCAAGAGCAAGGTTTTTATAATGTTGAAAATACCTTGAAGCGGCAATGGTTGTGATAAAATTTAGTAGAGCGTAGGCCAAAGCAATGTCTACAAACATCTCTAACCTGTGATAGATTACTCCAATAATTATTAACATTATAGTGGTTTTTGTACCTATAACATTAACGCCCATAATTCTGTCAAACACAGTTGGTCCCCAAATTACTCTATAGAGAGTCAGAGCCATCAAAAAACATAGTCCAACTCCGACTGCTACAAAAAAAGTGTCCATCATGTATCCTCTTTAAAAACCTTTGATAGCTGTTCTTCCATATCTCCGGGAACTCCTTTGGCGCTTTTTTCACTAAGGGCATGAATATAGTACTCGCCATCCACAATTCGTATAGTAATTGTGCCTGGTGTCAGTGTAATGGAAGTGGCAAAAACGACCTGTGCTATATCTCGCTTAAGAGTAGTCTTAAAGTTGATGATTTTAGGGTCAATTAGATCCATCATTCTTGGATGAAGAGCAAGGTATGCTACATGCAGCGTAGCCAAAAAAATTTCATATATAAGCCAGGGAATATAACGGATAAAACGACAAATTTCGACTGGCTTGTTTTTCTCTGCGATTCGATGAAAAAAAAGGTCTTTGGAAATAAAAGCCACAAACACACTGGATATTACTCCGAGTGCTAAATGAAATAGATCGAATTTTCCAGACAGCAGAATCCAGAAGGCGAACATGGCAAAAAAAGTGTATATAAAATGCATTGTCTTTTCTTAAAAAAGTCTTCTGGAAATACTTGTGTTATTACTTGGTTACAAATCGTATCGGCTAAATAAAAGGCCGTTTAGTTGTAACTATTCAGCTATTCATTTCCCCCTTTGCTAAAGGCAGTGGGGGGTGGAGAGCTGAATCGTTACGTTTAAGTTTAACCAGCAAACTAGATCTACACAAACATGTATAACACGTCTTTATGTGACCCGTCAATAACAAAAGATACCAGATTTACAGAACTTTGCTTGTGTTACAGGACAAAATATACTATGTTAAACTGGCCGGGCTTAGGTTAGATCCTAAAAAATGGAGATAAACTTTAATGCATAAATTCACAGGATTAAATCATCTTGCGCTGGTTACTGGCGATATGGACAAAACAATCCGCTTCTGGAGAGATTTCCTTGGCATGCGGTTGGTGCTGACAATGGGAAAGCCTGGCTACCGGCAGTACTTTTTTGAGATATCCAAGAATGACTTAATCTCCTTTTTTGAGTGGCCGGGCATTGAACCCACCCCGTTTAAACGGCATGGGAGTTGTGTTTTAGGCCCTTTTATTTTTGATCACGTATCGTTAGGAGTGGAAAAGGAAGATGACTTATGGGATCTTGCGGATAAGCTTATGGCAGCGGACATTCCGGTCTCGGATGTAATTGATCACGGCTTTATTCATTCCATCTATACTTATGATCCAAATGGAATTCCACTGGAATTCAGCCACAATGTGGAAGGTGTTGATATTCGTAAAAATCCGATCATGGCAGACATCAAATCATCAAAAGTGACGCAGGAGGGAGTTGATCCAAGATTACATCTCTGGCCGGTTGTAGAAGCAGAAGAAAAGACTCCGGATGAGGACCGCATGATCGTTCCAGGAGAAGGCAGCGATCTTTTCTAGTTTCCCCTTATAACGTCCAACTTCTAACTTCTTACTTCTAACTTCTTCGTTCCCTCACCATTTCTTCAGCATGTTTTAACGATGTTTCTGTGGTTGTCCCACTGAGCATTCTTGCAAGTTCGGCAATCCGCGCATCGCCTTCGACCTTTCTGGCGCGAATTGCTGTTTCTCCGCTTGTGGCTACCTTTTCAATCTTGATGTGATGATCTCCATAAGAGGCGATCTGTGAAAGATGGGTGACACATATGACCTGGTGCTCTTTCGAAAGTTTTTTCAGACGTCTGCCTACGGCATTAGCGGTGCTTCCACCTATGCCTGCATCTACTTCATCAAAGACCAAAATAGGCGTCATGTTGCCCATTATGCTTTTGATGGCTAGCATGACGCGGGACAGCTCTCCGCCGGACGCTATACGGGCAAGTGGTCTCGGCTGTTCGCCTGGATTGGCGCTTATCATAAAACATACCCGGTCACGCCCCTTATCTACGTCACTCTCCGGCTCCAGTAGAATCTTAAAGCGTGCTGACGGCATATCAAGCTCTGCAAGTTCGTCCTGAATACTCTTCTCAATTTTGTAGGCCGTAGCCTTACGGCTTTTGGTAAGTTTTTCGGCTGCCGCTACATATGTTTTCTCAAGCGATTGAATTTCAGAAAGTAGCTGATCACGGTTTTGTTCGGCGTTATCAATGCTATCAAGATCCTGCTTAGATTTATCAAGATGCGCAAGTATCTCCTCTATGGTCGAGCCATACTTGCGCTTAAGCTTTTTAAAGAGTTCCAACCGCTCTATTACCTTATCCAGCCGCTCGGGTTCCGCCTCCAGTGAGTCGCGATAATCGCGCATAAACCTGGCCGAATCCTCCACATAAGGTATCGCCTCACGAAGCGCATCAGCAGCGTTTTTAACCGATTCGTCATAACGCAGAATCTCCTCCAGGTCTGCAAGAGCCCCGGCCAGGCCGCTGAGACAGGCTGTTTCGGCCTCGTACAGAAGGTCGTATGCATGCCCGGCATGATGATTCAGCTTCTCGGTATTAGAAAGTTTTATCCTTTCATCCTCAAGATTACTGTCTTCACCGGGCTTAAGGTCTGCTTCTTCGATTTCGTCCACCTGGAAGCGAAGCAGATCTTCCCTCTGCGCTCTGTCGCGTTCAAGCTTCTCCTGAATGTTCAGCCGCTTCATGGCGTCCGCCAATTTACGATAGAAGCTTTCTACTTCTTTTCGAAGACCTAGAAGGTCTCCGCTTTTATCCAGAAGATCCATTTGACGGTCTTCTAAAAGAAGAGACTGATGTTCAAACTGGCCGTGAATATCAATCGCTTCTGTGCCGAAACCGCTTAATGTGCGAAGGTTGGAAAGAGTATTATTTATGTAGATTCTGTTTTTGCCTGCCGAGCTTACCAGGCGGCGGAGAATCACACCTTCTTCTTCCTGTTCAATGCCGACATTTGCCAGAGCCGGAGAGAAATCTATACTAAGCAGTCCCTGTACTTCAGCTTCGTTTTGCCCTGAACGAATCATATCAGAGGCAGCCCTATCTCCAAGTAGCAGTCCCAGTGCCTCAAGAATCACAGACTTGCCAGAGCCGGTCTCACCAGTGATCACGTTCAACCCAGAGGAAAACTCCAGGTCAAGCGAATCTATAATGGCGAAGTTTTTGATCCTTAGCTCACAAATCATCTAAATGTTCAGGCTTTGATTGAAGCTGAAGACACAGTTTGTGCCTGTCTTACTTTCTTATTTCAGGTATCGGACAAGTTCGTCCAGAGGCTTGCGGCGTTTTTCTTTAGGTTCGGAATCAGGATACCCAAGTGGTGTGAATACAACAGGCTTCATACCTTCCGGCAGGTCAAGAACCTCTCTGGCTCCCTCTGGATCAAAGTCTCCTATCCAGCAAGTACCCAGTCCTTCGTTAGTTGCTGCCAGAATTAGGTGATCCATAACTATTGCGGTGTCTATATCTCCGAAATCCTTGCCGCTTTTTTGGGTCCAGCCCTTTCCACTAAGGTAGCAGATGCCTATTACTATGGGTGCATTAATGAACCAGTCTTTGTTATAAATTTTCCGTAACTCTTCATGCCTTTCAGATGTATGGATCACAAAAAGCTTAAACGGCTGTCTATTAACAGCTGTCGGGGCAAGCCTGGCCGCCTCGAGAATTCTGTTAAGTTTTTCATCCTCGACCAGAATATTTTTATAAGCTCTGACGCTGTAACGTTGCTTTATAACTTCTTGAAATTCCATATCAATTCTCCTGACTCATTTCCTTTTCTTCTTTCGCCTTCTGCAGTGACTTAACTGCGTTTTGGCACAATTCATCAGCCGTCTGTCCATCTTCAGGGAATGAAGCTGATCCTATACTGACGGTTATGCGGATGGACTCTTGAGCTTCACCTGTTGCGAACTCGTGCCTGCTGACGTTGTCCAGTATTCGTACTGGCACCGGCGTGCCTGAAATTCCTTCTTTGTCTTCCACCAGCGCTATGGCAAACTCGTCTCCGCTGTAACGGCACAGCACATCTGTATCCCTGATAGATTTAGAAAATAAGCGAGCAATTCCCCTTAGCATTGTATCGCCGGATAGACGACCGTAGATCTCGTTGATACTCTCGAAATTATCGATATTGATCATCAGCAGTGCGACCTTGTGTTCGTACCGCTTTGAGCGCCGAATTTCATTCTCCAGAAACTCTTTGAAATATTTACGATTAAAAACACCGGTAAGTGCATCTGTGACAGTTCTCTGGTAATTTTTGCTGTGAGCAATAGCATTGTCTATAGCAAGTCCGATATGCATACAGAATGTGAGACAGAGGTCCTCCTCACCACCGCTAAAGGAGGCATTAGCGGGCTTGTTCATTATAAAAAGTCCTCCAAGCGTCTGATCGCCAGCTATAAGCGGAGAGGCCAGGATTGAAGTTACTTTTTTACTTTGACCGTCAGGAAGAGATATGTAGAGATTTTTGTCAAGCTCCGGACCCTCCCTGATTACACCCGCCTCCTCGACAACATTGTGAATGTATTCAGTCCAGTCATCGCTTTCGATGATCTTCATGCCGGTGTCTGGAAAAAAAACAATCTGCTGAGAATGTTCACCACTTTTTTTAAGAAACACAAAACCCATTTCACCCTTGATCAGATTTTTGGCTGAAAATGCTACCTTGCCAAGTAGAGTGTCGATGTCAAGCTCGCTTACCGTGGACATTATGGATTCGTTCATTACCCATAGCTTTCTGATAATTACGTCTTTTTCGTCCTGGGAGGCGGTTTTTTTCTCTTCCATCTTCATTCTCCTTTTCTCTTTTCTCTTAAGCGCTGAGAAAAAAGTATACAATATTCGTAACTACTCGTGTTAGGTGAACAGCCTGAATACCTTTTATATTGTTACATCATATTTGAGGGATCAATGTCCACATCGATTTTGATAGCTCCAATATTTTTCGTCTTAACCAAAAACATTTCAACCGCCTGGTGTAGCTGCTGCGAGCTCCTGCTTTTTAGAAGTAAATGCCACCTGTACCTGCCTCTTAAACGCTCCAACGGGCATGGTGCCGGTCCTAGCAGACTCACACCATGCATCTTGAAACCGCGGCAGACGCGGGTAACCTTGGCCATAGCAGAGTCAAATCTGTCCTTTACCCTTCCATGAAGCACAACTCGAGCCAAACGAGAAAAGGGAGGATAACCCAATTCCTGACGCAGTTTAATTTCATGGTTGAAAAAACCTTCATAGTCATGCTTGCAGACATAGCGGAAAACGTAGTGTTCTGGATCAAAGGTTTGGATAAACACTCGTCCCTCCTGCTCGCCGCGACCGGCACGACCGGCAAGCTGGGTAAATAACTGAAACCCCTTTTCTGCCGACCTAAAATCTGGAAGCCCCAGAAGTACGTCACCAGAAATAACAGCGGCCAACACAACACCTGGAAGATCATGCCCTTTGG
>CAYWZR010000104.1:0-8476 GCA_964462885.1 uncultured Nitrospirota bacterium | reverse complement strand
GTGGATTTCACGGGCAGGCAACTGATGTGGAAATCCACGCACGCGAGATTCTGAAGATGAAAAGTCTTCTGTCTGGAATCTTGGCAAAGCATACCGGTCGGGATATAGAGGTGATAAATGAAGACACAGAACGTGATTACTTTCTAAGCGGCGGTGAGGCCAAGGAATATGGCCTTGTTGATGAAGTTGTCAGCACGCTGAAGCAAGACGAAAAAAAGAGTAACAAGTAAGGAATGGAGAAAAAGGAAAGACCTTACTCCAAACTCCAATCCTAATAGCCTACCCTGGAGATAAATATGGGAAAAACAAGTAAAAACGTTAATAATAAATTGAAATGTTCGTTCTGCGGCAAGGACCAGGACGAAGTTAAAAAACTGATTGCGGGTCCTTCCGTGCATATTTGTGATGAATGTGTTGACCTGTGCAACGAAATTATATCAGAAGAACTTGACTCTACAACCGAACCTGCCGGGACCTTACCGGTTCCTACTCCAAAAGAGATAGAAAAGCTTCTAAGCGGACACGTAATCGGGCAGGAACAGGCAAAGAAGGTCTTGTCTGTTGCGGTTTACAATCACTACAAACGTATCTCTGACAAAAACTCCGGGGAAGTGGAGATCCAAAAAAGTAACATCCTTCTTATCGGTCCTACAGGCACAGGCAAAACTCTTCTTGCTCAGACCCTTGCCAAAATACTGGATGTTCCGTTTACTATCGCCGATGCCACAACACTTACAGAGGCTGGATATGTAGGAGAGGACGTAGAGAATATAATAGTCAATCTTCTGCAAAGAGCTGATTATGATGTAGAAAAGGCACAACGCGGCATTATATATATAGATGAAATTGATAAGATAACCAGGAAGACAGAAAATGTTTCGATAACACGTGATGTTTCAGGAGAGGGAGTGCAGCAAGCGCTTCTGAAACTGATCGAAGGCACAGTTGCAAACATTCCGCCTCAGGGAGGCCGTAAGCATCCGCAGCAGGAATACGTTCAGATAGACACATCCAACATACTGTTCATATGCGGTGGCGCTTTTGTGGGCCTTGAAGGGATCGTAGACAGGCGTCTTGGCAAGAAGACAGTGGGTTTCGGGACGGAAGTCATGTCTCAAAAGGACAGAAACCTCAAGCGAATTATGGATGACATAGAGCCTCGAGACCTGCTTCGATACGGTCTCATTCCTGAGTTCGTGGGACGTCTACCTGTGCTTGCAGTGCTTGACGAACTTGAAGAGAATGCTCTTGTAGAAATTCTGACGATGCCCAAAAATGCCTTGGTTAAACAGTACCAACGCCTCTTGGCCTACGAAAACGTTAAGCTTCGTTTTACTGATGACGCACTTATCTCCATTGCAAAAAAGGCCATAGCACGCAAGACAGGAGCGCGCGGACTACGAGCAATTCTGGAAGAGTCGATGCTGGATATAATGTACGACATACCATCGCAGAAGGACATATCTGAAGTGATTATCAGCAAAGAGGTTATTGATCAAAAAGAAAAACCTCTTCTTCTTTACGAAAAGATGGCCGAATCTGCCTAAGCCATTTCTACCCTAGTGGTCGAAACCAATTTCGAATGTAGGGGCGTATTGCAATACGCCCTTACAACCTAAGTATCTGCCGTTAGAAAATATAAAGTTTAAAGTTTTTTTGAGCGAGTTCTAAATTCCGCAGAATGAAAAAATCACATCTCTTTGCCCAAAAAATAGCTGACCTTGGGCGTACAGAAAAAAGTGGTCTTGGACTTTCCTATGCGTTAAGTTCCATGGTGGACAATTTTATCGCCAAAACCTGGAGCGCTTCCGAAGATCCAGATGTTGCTCTTCTGGCGCTTGGAGGATACGGACGTGCGGAGATGGCGCCTTTTTCAGATATAGACCTCATGGTTCTATCCAAAAAATCTCCTTCTGGTAAAGCATTTGAGGAGTCGGCCCGCACCCTGGTTTACGCGCTCTGGGACGAGGGATTTCAGGTAGGCTACTCAATAAGAAGTTTTAAGGACTGCCTGGATATCGGACTTTCAGATAACGACACAAGGACTGCGATTCTGGAGGCACGTTACTTAACAGGAAGTCGTACAGTTTACAAAGGTTTTAAAGATGACATTTACCCCAAACTGCTTAAAACCAAAGCTCGAAAATACATGCAGGAGAAACTCAAAGAGCGTGGCGCCAGGCAAAGTTCTTTTGGTGGTACACCCTACCTGCTTGAACCACAGATCAAAGAAGGAGAAGGAGGGTTACGTGACATACACACGGCCTTCTGGTTAATGCGGGTAGCTCACGGTACAGATGGTTTTAGAGGACTGGACACATTTCTTGCAAGAAAAGAGATTATAAAACTTTACGCAGCCTATGATTTTCTGCAAAAGATACGCATCCGGCTTCACCTGATAAGTTGGAGAAAAAACGATACCCTGGACTTTGAAAATCAGGACGCTGTAGCTGCGGCTTTTGGTTATGAAACAAAGTTCGGTTTTAGCCCTGCAGAACGTCTTATGCGAAGGTACTACCTTCACGCCCGGGAGGCGGCGGAAATTTCTAAAGATTTGCTGGATCATGCAGTTCGTAGTGTTTTTGGTAAAATAGGCGGCCCGTCCTGGTTTAGGAGAGAGAAACTTTCGCCACCATTTAGAATTTTAAAAGGTTATCTTATAGCAGAAACAGGTGCTGACATCACATCCAACCCATCAATGATGATGGAGGCTTTTTGTCTTTTTGCCAGGCACGGAGCCCCGATGAGCCAGGGTCTTAAAAAGCTGATAAAGAATAATCTACGACTTGCAAGCGGACCTCTTAGAAGTGATAAGAAAGCAGCGTCTTTTTTTCAGGAGATTCTTTCCGGACCTCGTGTTTACACCACGCTTAAGGAGATGCACTCTATGGGATTTCTGGGCCGCTACATACCAGAGTTCGGCCATCTAAAGGCGCTTGTGGTCAGAGAGCCGTATCATCGCTACACAGTTGATGAACACTCGCTTCATGCGATTAAAACTCTTGAGTCGCTTTCTGATAAATCCTCGCTATCTTCTGGCAACCTTCTACAGGAAGTGTTTGATAGATGCATCAAAAAACACGTTCTATACCTTGCCATGCTCATGCACGATACGGGGAAATCCGAAGGAGAAGGATCTTTTCATGGCCATTCTCATACAGAACTGACAGTTCCTCTTGAGAGACTTAATATTACACCGGAAGATAGTCGTCTTATAAAATTCCTAGTAAAAAATCATTTACTTATGTCTAATACCGCTCAGAAGCGCGAGATTGACGACTCAGGGGTTATTTCAGAATTTGCAGACGCAGTGGGTGACATCGAGAGACTACAGTATCTGTTGCTTCTCACCTACGCTGATATATCAGCTGTACGGCCCGGATTCTGGTCCAGTTGGAAAAAGTATTTGATAAGCCGGTTGTATAATCGGACTGTTTCTTCTCTAAATGGAGAGCTTGACACTGAAAGGATCAAAACCCTTTTGGATAAACTTGACACTGCCGGAAAAAATCTTATGAAAAAACATCTGGACACGTATTCCACGCGCTACCTAAAAAGCACGCCGGATGAAATATTGCTTGACGATCTGCACCTATCTCTCTCTGCACAAAATTTAAAACATTTAAACTATTCAGAACCCTCAAAATCTTCAGAATCTTCAGAACGGAAAGGATTCGGATGTAGAGTCAGAAAACGTCTTGCAATGGGCGGAGCTGAAATTGCCGTATGTGCGCAGGATCGGCCTGGGCTGCTTACCGGATTAAGCGGTATTCTTGCAGCAAACAGCCTCAATATTGTAAAGGCTCAGGTATTCAGCGGGCAGAACGGAATGGTGATAGACAGATTCTATATCTCGAACTGGGATATCGTCTTCTGGGACGGTCTTGAACGTAAAGTAGAAGACGATTTACATGCCTTTGTCGTGGATGACGTACTGAAGATGCCTTCACACAATAGGGGGAAAGCAGCACAAAAAATCGGTATTAAACCTTATATACTTCTGGACAACGAGACCTCCGGGCAGGTAACTTCACTTGAAATACTCTGTCCGGATCGACTTGGGCTTTTGGCAGATGTATTTAATGCGCTCCATAAGGCCGGCCTGAACGTGGCTTTTGCACAGATTGAAACAGATGGAGAAACAGCATCAGACATCGTATATGTTAAAAAAGACTCCAGCGAAAAGTTGTTTGCAGTACTTGCTCCTTTGTGGGAGATCCTGTAACAATCTGAGAAATTTATTTTATTTTGTACATAAGTATGTGTAAATCAAGCTACTTTCTACTTTGGTTTCCAGAATTGAAAACCCTGATTTCCTCAACAAACCCTCGATAATCCAGTCCAAAGTGGAATGCTCTCTTTTTATGTGTTCGATGTATTCTTTTGTGAACTCAGAAGCTGTAGATCTTTTAATCTCTTCAATTATGGAATTAAAGAAGGAATCATAATTTTCTATATTTGAAGGGTAAATCACATCTTTGAGAAAAAACTTACCGCCTTTTTTCAACAAACTATAAATATTTTTTAATGCAAGTGATTTCCAAAAATCTGGTAAATGATGAAGGGCAAGTTGGGTGAATATTATATCAAATTGTTCGGGTGATTCGTTGTACGTCAGAAAGCCGGCATGATGAAATTCAATATTTTTTATTCCCCTATCCTTTGCCTTTTTCTTTGCGAACTCCAACATAATAGGAGAAACATCAATAGCAGATAGTTTTTGAGATTTTGCCGCAAGAGCAACTGCAAATTCGCCAGTTCCTGTGCCAATTTCAAGTATGACAGAATCAGATGCTGGTGATGTGTATTTAGTAAGATCATTTATCTCTGCTTTTATATCCCTCAATTTATGCATTTTTGCATCATACCTTGCCACTTCATCGTGACTCTCATAATCGACTCCTACCTGCTGGAGTTCGTTATATTGCCACTCGTTTGTTGTCATAATAAACTCTCCCCGCCTACTTTTAAGGCAAGATACTATATTTTTTAGTCAGGCATTGTGAATCTGCACAAAATGATCCACCCAACATTTATTAATATATTTTTCCATTCCATGTGGTATAACTGCTTGTTGCCATTTCTCACCACAAAATTCAATCAATGCACCTTGACTTTCCCATGTAGTAATTAGGACATATTCATCTTTATTTTGTTCTATTATCTTCCCGAATGATAAAGAAAGTAATCCTTTTTGTGCCTTTACTAATGGTAGTGAAAGTTGGTCAAAATCTTTTTCAAATTCCTCCCTAAGTCCATCATTAATCTGAACCTTAAACATTCTTACTATCATGATATCATTCGTCCTAACCATACTCTATTCTCAGTTTTAATTATCAGGTGTAAACCCGCATACAAGGAGACCCTACTTTCTCTATCACTCTCAGAGAGTAATGCTTTTTCAGTGCCAAGTCTTTGAAAGCATATCACATTTTATGTATGTAATATTTTCAGTCTTATCTTATACACAACTTTTTAAGAATTAAAGTTGAAATCAATTTAGAAGCAATTTGCTAGCAATTAAGACATTTTAAGTCGGTTTTGTGAACCAATAGAATGACTTTGTAAAACAACCGGTATCTTCAGTATAAAGACACTCCCCACTCCATACTTACTTTCAACTGCTACCTCACCTCCAAGAACATCAACAACAAGTTTTTTGGTTAGGTATAGCCCAAGTCCTGTGCCTGGAGTAATCACTTTTAAAGAGGTGTCAAGCCTGACAAATGAATTAAACAATCTGGACATATTTTCTTCTTTTATGCCAATTCCTGTGTCCTTAACTTTTATCTCTACCAGTTCATCAACCTCGTCAACAGTTATAACAATCTTTCCCTTTTCGGTGAACTTAACAGCATTGCTTAGATAGTTAAGAAGAGACTGCATAAGCCTCCTCCTGTCGGTGTTCAGCCTCAGGTCTCGATGCATGTTTATTTCAATACCAAGTTTTTTGTTGTCTATCTCTTTTTTAAAACTTAAGATAGCCTCGTTTATTAGCTCAACAAGCTGAAACTCTTCAGCATAGGGTTCCAGCTTTCCTGCCTCAATTTTTGAGATATCAATTACATCCGTAATGAGTGCAAGAAGGTGTTTGGCTGCACCATAAACTCGCTGAAGATGATCTCTTTGTTCGGCGCTAGTTTCACCAACCATGCCTTGGAGAATAACACCGGTAAAACCTATGATTGAATTAAGAGGGGTACGAAGTTCGTGGGACATAGAAGCTACAAACATGGACTTCAACTGGTCGAGTTCTTTGAGTTGTTTATTTGCACTTTCAAGATCTCTCCTGACTGTGTTAATATCTTCAAGAATACACTTGAACGCAGTCTCAGTCTTTTCAAGTTCTTCCGTTTTTTTTTCAAGCTCTTGTGTACGTTCCTTGACCAGGTCATTCAAGTGATCACTATGTTTTCTTAATTCTTCTTCAATTTGTTGCTGACGAATAAGATCATGGATCCCCATAAAAACACCGATTGGTACACCTGCCTCATTGTTGATTATCTTTAGCATTATTAGATATGTCGCCCCACTAGAGAGCCCAAGTTTGATCTATGAATGTTTCACGGTCCTCAGTATACGTATCACTTCTAGGCAATCCTATTCAATTCTATTCCCATGCGAAACTTTAGCCATAATTGCAATCTGAGTCAAGCGGCGGCTATAGCTAAAAAGCTCTAATCGTTTAACGCCAGTTTTTTGACATTTCTCGTAGATAATCTTATTTAGCATTTTTAGCATTCTACCACCTCTAGCCCGCTTCAACTGCCGAGGGTTTTCTCTCTTTAAATTCCAGCAAGTTAGTAAGTTATTCCCCATCAAGCCATAAATGCTCCTCTTCAATGATCATTTGTTTCATTTTCATATGACTAATAACCCCTTTAATTAAAACCATTACCCCGAAGACAATTAATACTAACCCGGTTATTTCATAAATTACATGCCCGAAAAATTTAATTAATGATACTCCAGTTACAAAGAGGGTAAGTGCAGTTCTAACGTATGCAAGATAAGTTCTTTCATTGGCAAGCATGGTTCTTTGAGCTGCTAGATTATCCCGGAGAAACAGATCCTTATATTTATTTTTTTTAGACATACTATCATCTGTATCTTTATCCATAGAAATGCATTCCCCTTTAATTTCTTTCATTAACTTATTAAGTTATTGCGTAGCAAAGATTTAATACCCCTCTGCTTGCAGCGGAGTTTTTTATTATTTACTTATTTTTTACCGAACAATACCCTTCTTTCACTAAACAGCAATTCAGCTATAATCACACTCAGATAGGAGATCCCAATCCAGGTCAGGCTTTGTCGGCTGGTTTGCCAAAGATATACAATCAACACTACCCAGGACACAGTAGTTAATGCAAAGCCTGTAAAGGGTATCTTAGGTCCGATATTAATTTTACTTCTGAGCCTGAAAGCAGAAAGGTTTATCGAAGCAAAGATCAGTAGAAAAGTAGAACTAGCAAAAGCCGAGATAACAGTCAAATCACTGGTATTTACAAACACAATGGTCACAGCTGTAATGAAAATAAGGCTTACCCAGGGAATATCTTTGAGACGTTCTTTATGCGCAAAAACTCGTGGAAGTTCTTTTTCCTTCGCCATAACCATGGCAAGCCTGGCAGTCCCGAATAATGTGGCATTTATAGCTGAAGCGGTCGACAAAAGGGCAGCCAGTCCGATCAGCATAAAGCCAGCCCGGCCCAGAAAAGGTTTGGCCGCAACAGCCAAAGCATACTCCTTATAACGGGCTATATCCGAGGAAGACAGGTTGCCCACAGCCACCGTAGCAACAAGTATATAAATGACTGTTGTAATAACAATCGAAATAAAGATGGCCCTGGGCAGATCCCTGTCCGGGTTTTTCATCTCTCTGACAGCATTTGGTATTAGTTCAAAACCCTCATAGGCTACAAAGATGAGAGCTGCTCCCATCAAAACTCCTGTTCCTCCTTTATTAAAAAACGGCAGGAGACGGTCTGTTTTAACATAGATGAATCCAATGACAGCAAAGAGCGAGAGGATTAATACCTTAACCATAACAATAACATCCTCACTCTTTCCAGCAGCTTTAACACCATACAGGTTTATGCATAGAAAGACTAAAAGAATCATTGATTGGAGAAAGTGGTGTATGACAATGCCATGCGTATTTTCACCAAACATAGCGGTTCCATAAACGCCAAATGTATATGAATACAACGCCATTGTTCCGACATATCCAGCAACAAGCAACCAGCCGCCGATCCCAGCTATGTTTCTGTGTCTGAATGCATGCTCAAGATAAGTGAAGCTTCCGCCGTCAGACTGAAACATCAAACCAAGTTTGGCATAGGAAAAACCGGTCAGCAGAGCAATTATTCCTCCAAGAACAAAGGCTATTGGCGCCGCATGGCCCGCAACACCCACGGCAAGACCAAGCACCGAAAATATCCCGCCGCCTACCATCCCTCCTACACCCATGGAT
>CAYWZR010000103.1:0-8489 GCA_964462885.1 uncultured Nitrospirota bacterium | reverse complement strand
CCCAGACATCAATACCCATTGGATCAAAAAGTACCTTCATTTCGTTAACCAAAGCAATATTTATCGATCGGTAGATATTTTCGAGCAGCTTTGTAGCCTCGGCAACCTTGGTTGACGACACCGGCACGGTTTTGACCACGATGGTATCGTAGAGAGCTTTGGCAATTTTCAGGCATTTTTGAGAGTAGCCTCCTACGACTTTGGGTATTGTTCCGGTCGAAAAATCCCGATTGTTCGGGTCTTCGCGTTCTGGCGAGTAGGCAAGAAAGAAGTCTTTGCCAGCCTTAAGGCCTGTGGCTTCTAATATGTTTCGCATATCTTCGTCTGTGGTACCCGGATAAGTGGTTGACTCAAGAGTTATGAGCTGTCCCTTGCGCAGGGTTTCAGTAATTCTTCGGGTAGTTTCAAAAACATATGTCATATCCGGTTCACGGTGCGCATTAAGCGGAGTAGGAACACAAATGAGGATAGCATCCATATCGGCAAGCTTTGAAAAATCGGTGGTGGGTGTAAATCGTCCAGCGGCATTGCCTACTTTACTAACTTTACTAACTTTGCTTGCTTGGCTTAATTTGGTTCGCTTGGCTCCCACAGCTATGGCAATTTTTTCAGCAGGTATATGCTTTATATAGGTTCTGCCTGCTTGTAAGTCTTTTATCTTTTTCGAATCAAGGTCGAACCCGGTAACATTAAAATCGGCATTTACGAATTCCAGCACAAGCGGCAAACCTACATAACCAAGCCCGATGACACCTACCTTAGCTTCACGGTTTTTTATTTTCTTAAGCATATATCAACACTCTCCTTTTGCCAGATAAATTCTTTAGTTCACAAATAGTAACATTTTTTAATTCGAAGTCGATACACACTCTTTGCTGTCTTACATGCTATAATTCTGGATGCGTTACGCGTATTTGTCATTAATATTGGTGCTGACGGTTCTCTTTTGCCTTCAGTCCCCTTCAGTTGCAGTCGGGGGGACTGTTTTTCACAAATTGACTGTTTCTATTGATCCAACTGCTCATGAAATTAAAGCCATTGACATTATTTCAAATTCAGGTTCAAATGTAAATGCAATTTTTTCAGCAGGGAAAAATGAGCTGATACTTGCGCCGAATCTTACAGTGACCGTTGTCAGGGCCGATGGTATTGAGATCCCTTTTGAAAAACCTTCAACAGAGGCGGTTTTGACTTTTGAACTAGAATCTCCTGCCAAAGAAGTAAGTATAGAATATAGCGGCCAAATCTACGATGAAGTGCGTAAATCAACAACTCTTACTTTTGTTCGTGGAGATGATACAACAGGCTTGATAAGTCCGCAGGGAGTGTTTCTTACACCGGCATCCCAGTGGTATCCTGTCTTATCAAACCAGGACATGGCATTATTTCAACTGAACATCACCATGCACGGCGGCCTTAAAACAGTAAGCCAAGGGGCTCTTTCTTACCGAAAAAGCTCAGAAGGTGTGGAGGACTCCGAGTGGATTAGTGTTATTCCGTCCGATGGCCTGGTGCTTGTGGCAGGTAGGTACTCGGTTAAGTCGAAGACGGTCGATGGAATTATTTATTCAGTCTATCTTTCAGAGGCAAACAAACATCTGGCCGATCGCCTGATAGATGCAAGCATAGAGGATGTTTCTTTTTATGGCAATATTCTCGGACCTTATCCTTTCTCTCAATGGTCAGTAGTAGAAAACTTCTTTTCCTCCGGCTATGGTATGCCAGGCTTTACCCTTCTTGACCCCCGGGTGGTAGCGCAGGGCAGTAGAATTTTGAAGCCGGGTTATATCGATCACGAGATAGTTCACTCGTGGTTTGGTAATTATGTATATCCGGAATATGAAAAGGGTAACTGGGCTGAAGCTATAACCACATACCTTACTAACTACTATTTTAAAGAAGTAAAAGAAGGTTCTGAAGCGGCTCTTCGATATCGGATTCAAACAATGGAGAGTTTTAGTATTATGGTCTCTGCTGACCGCGATTATCCTTTACGGAGCTTTTCGACTAAAAGAGAGGAGTTTGAAAGCGATATAGGCTATGGCAAGGGATCTATGGTTTTTCACCTGCTTCGGCGAAAGGTGGGTGATGAAACATTTTTTAAAGGATTACAAAAGGTCATAACTCGTTTCGGAGGAAGGAGAGCCTCTTGGAACGACTTCCGCCTGGTCTTTGAAAAGCTCTCTGGTATGCGACTGAAGTTTTTCTTCCGGCAATGGCTTGACCGTAAAGGCGGTCCGAGATTGCTTCTTCAGAGCGCATCTATGCATCTAAACGAAACCGGAGACTATACCGTGACAGGTCGTATAGTTCAGGAGGGCAAGATTTATCGGCTTGAATTGCCACTTGTTATTATGACCGGATTTGGTCGGATTACAGAAACAATAACCGTAAAAGATAAGGTCACTGATTTTAACATAACATCTATAGTACGTCCTGATTGGATTGCCATTGATCCGGACTACCATGTTTTCAGGATAATTTACCGGCAAGATCTTCACCCCACCCTCAATCGTCTGCTCGAAAGCAGTACACAGTCGTACCTGATGACGGAAGAGGTTCGAACATTTGATGGAGAGGTGGATCTGCTATTTAATATGCTTAAAGACCGCAAAGGCGGCTGGGTAATTCCAGAAGATGATCTTATGGATGCTCTTGGTACCGGAAGCGTTCTTATTGTCGGACGGCCTGACTCTTTAGGTTTGGGCGATCTGGGCCTGCCTGCGCTTGAGTTTAAGCATGATGGTTTTGTGTTTCAGGGAGCCTACTATAACCAGCCAGAGGAAGCAATATTGTACTCTATGAATAATCCGTTTATGCCCGGGTCTGTTGTTACTATATACGCCGGGAACTCTCCCGGTGCGCTTAGCAGGGCTGAGTACATTCCTTACTACGGAGATGATACGTACGTTATCTTCAGAGCAGGAAAGCCTCTAAAGAGAGGATATATTGAATTTCTAGGTCCTAAATCCTCCCACCGTTTTTAGCCTTTTATATTAGAAAGAAAATCTGATACCAAAAGTATTAAGTCATTCTTAGATGAGCTCCTAATTCTAAAAAAATCTAACAATATTCTAAGAACATTCTCAGGATAAAATTGAAGATAAATATGCAGACAGAAAAATATGATCTTGCAATCATAGGTGCGGGGCCTGCCGGCATGATGGCGGCATTACGTGCATCTGAATGCGGAGCTAATGTCGTTCTTTTAGAAAAAAATAGTATGCCTGGAGTAAAGCTCTTAATGACAGGCAAAGAAAGGTGCAACATAACTAACGCTGAAACCGATGTTCGAAAATTTGCAGGTAATTTCGGAAAAAACGGCAAATTTCTTATAAGTGCCTTCTATAATTTTGGAATAGATAAAACAATTAATTTTTTTCATAAAAACAAATTGAAAACAAAAATAGAACGAGGAGGCCGGATATTTCCTGAAGGAGATAAAGCAAAAGATGTGCAAGAGCTTTTTCTTAGGCTTATCAAGAAAAACAAGATCACTCTGCTCACCAATTGCAGTATTAAAAAAATATCTCAAAAACAGAATGAAATAGAAAAAATCGTTCTTGATGATTCTGAGATTAAAGCAAAAAATTATCTTGTCAGCACAGGAGGCCTTTCTTATCCCCAAACAGGTTCTACCGGTGAAGGTTATATCTGGGCAAAACAGCTAGGGCATACGATAATAAAGCCCGAACCTGCGCTGACTCCTGTGCTGGTAAAGGAAAAATGGGTAAAAGAGTTAGAAGGGCTAAGTTTGAAAAATGTCCGAATTTCTGTTTATCAAAATAATAAAAAACAGGATGACCGCTTTGGCGAAGCCCTGTTTACAGGTTCTGGCATGAGCGGGCCGATAATCCTGGATCTAAGCAAATCAATAGGGAAATTACTAGAAAAAGCAAATGTAAATGGAGAGACATCTTTATTGATTGATTTCAAACCGGCGTTAGACTTTAGTGTATTAGATAAGAGAATCTTGCGCGACTTGGAAAAGTATAGTAACAAATCGATAAAAAATATACTTCACGAATTGATTCCCAAAAAAATGATTTCTGTAATTCTTAACCTGGCTGGGATAGATTCTGAAAAAAAAGGCCACTCCATAACAAAAGATGAACGTAAAAAACTGAGATTACTGTTAAAACAATTTCCCCTGACAGTAAAAAGTTTATCAGGTTTTAATAAGGCAATAATAACCACCGGAGGTATAAGTTTAAAGGAAGTTGATCCTAAAACTATGCGGTCAAAGATAATAAAAAATTTATACTTTGCCGGCGAGATTCTGGATCTGGACGGGCCTACAGGAGGCTATAATCTGCAAGTTTGCTGGAGTTCAGGATATCTTGCAGGAGAAAATGCTGCCGGAAAGTGAAAAGACGTTTCATGTTTTAGATTATCCTGTAACCGAAACAACCTCTTCGTATGTTGTTGAGCCTTCAAGCATTTTTTTAATAGCCGCTTCTTTTAGAGTAATCATGCCTGCTGCTCTCGCTTCCCTTTTTATGGCCACTGTGTCCGCAGACTCTGAAAGCAACGAGTTTATTTTTTCTGACATGGGCATTATCTCATATATCCCGGTTCTTCCTTTATAGCCGGTACCTCTACAGTCCGCACATCCCTCTCCGTAGAATACATTATATGCCTTGTTTTCAATACCCAGGTATCCTATTTCTTCAGGTTTCAGCATCCTCTCTTTTTTGCACTGGTTACAGATTTTTCTTACAAGTCTTTGGGCAATGATGCCTAACACGCTTGAAGATATTAAAAAAGCAGGCACACCCAGATCCAGCAACCTGGTAATCGATGAAGGCGCATCGTTTGTATGAAGGGTGGAAAGGACAAGATGTCCTGTAAGGGCAGCCTGTACGGCATTATTAACCGTTTCTGCGTCCCGTATTTCTCCTACCATTATTATATCAGGGTCCTGGCGCAGTATTGTTCTTAAGCTTCCGGCAAAGTCCACACCTATCTGAGGCATCACACCTACTTGGTTGAATTCCTCAACAACCATTTCTATGGGATCCTCGATAGTTATTATATTAACTTCTGGCGATGAGAGAAATTTAAGAGCTGAATAAAGAGTGGTTGTTTTTCCGCTTCCTGTTGGTCCGGTCACAAGTATTATTCCATAGGTCTTTTTAAGAAAAGAGTTAAAGACTTCGTATTCCCTCGGATAAAAGCCTAGGTCTTTTAATTCCTGAAAGAGTATGTCAGGGTCGAATATTCTTATGACAATTTTTTCTCCAAAAGCGGTAGGAAGGGTTGAAACCCTTAGTTCCACATCCTTGCCTCTGTATGATGTTTTTATTCGACCGTCCTGGGGTCTTCTTTTTTCTGCGATATCCATCCTGGATAGCATTTTTATCCTTGAGGTCATGGATGGATGGACGGCCTTTGGAATAGTATGTATGTGATGGAGCACTCCATCTATCCGGAACCTTACATGCGACTTTTCCCTCTTAGGCTCAATATGTATATCGCTGGCTCTCTGTTCATAGGCATAAGAGAGGAGGTATTCGACTGCGTTTACGATATGCTTGTCTGTAGCTTCTATATCCGTAGAGCCTTTTAACTTTACATATTGTTCAAGATTTCCAAGCTCACTGCTACTTGAGGACTCTTTTTCTGCTGCCACCACCGAGTAACGAAAGCCGTAAAATTCTCTTACTATTTTCAGTATATCTGTCTTAGAACTCAAAACAAGATCAAGGCTTATCTTTTTTGTTCTTTTAAGATTTTCAACAGCCTCCAGATTAAAAGGGTCGGCTATTGCAACAGTCAGCACTCCTTCTTTTTTCTCAGTGGGTATTATCAGATATCTCTGGGCAAAAGGCCTGGGAATGTATGCTGTTACCACATCCAGATCGAGCTTTAAAGGATCTATTTTTTTATAAGGCATGCCGACATCATCGGCAATTATCTCTGTTATCATATCTTCGGTAAGTTTTTTTTGGGCGATTCCAGAAATTTCGGGAATTTCGAAATTAAATGATGCGATTATCTCGGCAGGTGAGATGGTTTCATAATTCGTTTGGATGTTTTTTGAGGAAAGTTTTGAAGAAAGTTTTGAAGATCTTTTTGAAGGATGGAAGGATTCTTGCATTTTTTTAAGTTTTGCATGCTGTACATCTTCCTTTACTAATAACTCCTTTGTCTGTTCTTCGGTTAAAAGTTTTCTCTCTTTAAGTAGTAAAGCAACGTAATTTACTGTCAAAATTTTATTTTCCCTCATTTTCCCTCACAGCCTTAAAACTAAATTTATCGATTTATTTGTAAAGTTTGTAAAATCGGCATCTTACTTTCCATATTCCGCTCGATCTTTATTATACTGTATTGACCGGTTATACCATAAAACATGGGACAACCGTGCATCATTACAGGGATGGAAGGTATGACATTTAAAGACAAACTTAGTCGCCTTAAAGCCAAAGGGCTTTACCGCACAATCCGTCAGGTCGATTCAGACCACGGGCGAATAATACGTATTTCAGGGCGGATGATGATAAATTTCGGCTCTAATAATTATTTGGGTCTGGCCGAAGATCCACGTTTAAAAAAAGCTGCTATAAAAGCTATAGAAGACTACGGATGGGGAAGCGGCGCATCCAGGTTGATGAGTGGAACCAACCGCCTTCACGAAGAACTGGAGGAACGTATTGCCGCCTTCAAAGGGACTGAATCGGCGATTCTTTTTAATTCCGGTTATACTGCAAACGTTGGAGTTCTTCCTGTTATTGCTGGTGCAAACACCACGATTATAAGCGATGCACTGAACCATGCGAGCCTTATTGACGGAATCAGACTATCAAAGGCCGCGCTCAGGGTTTTTAGGCATACGGACATGAACCATCTAGAGGAACTGCTGTCTGGTAGTGCTGGAGAAAATTTGATTGTTACCGATTCTGTTTTCAGCATGGATGGTGATATGGCGCCTCTTGAGAGCATAGTTGAAATTGCTAGCAGGCATAATGCTCTTCTCTATGTGGATGACGCACATGGCACAGGCTTATCAGTAAATTTATCCAGAAACTCATATAAAAAGACGTTGATGGGGAAAACTGAGGGAAAGCATTTTATTGTAATGGGAACGCTTTCAAAATCCCTTGGCAGTATCGGAGCTTTTGTAGCAGGCTGTAAGCCGCTTGTGGAATACCTACGAAACATCACACGAAGTTTCATCTATACCACATCGCTTCCACCTGCAGCCTGCGCCGCTTCGATTGCCGCTATTAAAATTATTGAAAAAGATGGAGATACGCTCAGGCAAACTCTTTTTGAAAACTGCCGTTATCTGAGCAATGGTTTAAAAAAACTTGGAATAACCGCTAATATTGCAACACCCATATTTCCCATAATTACCGGTAGGGTGGGGGAAACTCTTCAAGTTTCTACACGATTGGAGCATTTTGGCATCTTTGCCCCTGCTGTTCGTCCTCCCACAGTAGCGGCTGATGCCTGCCGTATCCGTATTTCACTGACAGCCGCGCACTCACATGAGGACATAGATCTTCTGCTTGCAGCGCTTTACGACGTACTACAAACAATAAGATTAAATTAACCGTTGTTGTTTTATAGTTTTTTAGTGTTTTTTAAGTACTCTTCTTGATGAATTGAGTTTTATTGTGGTACTTTTGAAGGTCTATGTCATCTATTAATTACTCAAGAAAAGAGATCAGTTGCAAAATTGTATATTACGGTCCTGGACTTTGCGGAAAGACAACCAACCTTCAACATATCTATAATAAAACCAAGCCAGACCGGAGGGGCAAACTTATTTCACTGGCAACCGAAATGGATAGAACCCTGTTTTTTGACTTCCTTCCATTGGACCTTGGGGAAATAAAGGGATTTAATGTGCGTTTTCACCTTTATACCGTACCTGGCCAAGTTCTTTATGCTAACAGCCGTAAACTAATTTTGAAAAGCGTAGATGGGGTGATTTTTGTAGCTGACAGCCAGAGTGAACGCACAGAGGCTAATATAGAAAGCATGCAGGACCTTTGGCACAACCTTGCTGAACATGGATACAGCCTTGAACAACTGCCATTAACCATCCAGTATAACAAACGTGATCTACAAAACATTACTCCTATTAAAGAGCTGAACCGGCTTATTAATTCGATAAATACAAACTGGTATCAGAGTATTGCGATCGAAGGCACCGGGGTATTTGAAACACTGAAAGACAACGTGAAAAAGGTTCTGCTTAAAATCGAAAAGACATATTAAAAATGGAGAAAAAACCTGAAAACCAATGTTAAGCTCATCGGGATATTCGGAGGTGTCTTTAATCCCATACACTTCGGTCACCTGCGTGCTGCCGAGGAGATTAGTACGGCGCTGAATATGGATAGTGTGATGTTTATCACAGCAGCGCGACCGCCGCATAAATCTTTAGAAATAGCTGATGCTTCCGATCGGCTGAACATGGTGCAGTCCGCCATTAGTGGCAATCCTAGCTTTGTAGCCTCAAGCCTCGAACTTAACAGACC
>CAYWZR010000102.1:0-8579 GCA_964462885.1 uncultured Nitrospirota bacterium | reverse complement strand
CGTGTTAAAGTGAAAATCCCGCTCGATATCAGCTGTCACTTTTTTAACGATCTGGTGAATCCTCCGGTATACACTCTTGGCGCTGCCCTGTAAAGATTTTGCACTGGCACCTGTATCAACATCAAACATACCGGTACAGTCCCGGTATCGGTGAACAAGAGTCCAGACCCTATGCAAAAACCTATGACACCCGTCCACACCTTTGTCAGACCACTCCAGGTCTTTTTCGGGTGGAGCAGCAAAAAGAGAAAATAGCCGGGCGGTATCAGCTCCGTATTGACCTATCAAGTGATCCGGATCTACCACGTTGCCCTTGGATTTGGACATTTTGGCCCCATCCTTAATCACCATGCCCTGGGTAAGAAGATTTTTAAAGGGTTCATCCACATTAGTAAGACCTAGATCTCGTATCACTCGTGTAAAAAACCTGGAATAAAGAAGATGAAGGACGGCGTGTTCTATTCCACCAATATACTGATCAACCGGCAGCCATCGGTTCACCGCCTCTGCATCTACTGGTTGATCATCGGGCTGACCGGTGTAACGCATAAAATACCAGGAGGAATCCATAAATGTGTCCATGGTATCGGTCTCACGCCGGGCAGAACCACCGCAGGTTGGACATGGTGTGTTTACAAAAGATTTCGAACGCCCAAGCGGTGAATCTCCACGCCCGGTTAAATCCACATCAGTAGGCAACATAACAGGCAGCTTGTCTTCCGGCACCGCAACAATGCCGCACTTATTACAGTAAATAACAGGAATAGGCGTGCCCCAGTACCGCTGACGGGAGATTCCCCAGTCTCTCAACCTGTAGTTCACTGTCCGTTTGCCGAGTCTGTTTTTCTCGACATGCTCGGCTATTTTTTGTTTGGCATCCCGGGAGGAGATGCCGTTAAAAAGCTCACCTGAATTCACCAAAACTCCAGGCTCCACATATGCCTCATCCATCATCTCAGGTTTTAACTTAGTATCCGGTGGCTGAATCACCACTTTTATGTCTATCCCATACTTGCGGGCAAAATCAAAGTCTCTCTGATCATGGGCCGGCACGGCCATGACCGCGCCAGTGCCATACTCCATAAGCACAAAATTAGCTACCCAGACAGGAACCTTGTCACCGGTAAGCGGATTAATCGCATAACGCCCGGTAAAAACACCTTCTTTTATCTCCTGATCGCCGTAAAGTTTTCGAACACTTTCCAGTTCACTTTTGTCTTTGGTAAGAGTTTCGGCAAGCGGATGATTGGCGGCAAGAGATATAAAGGTTACTCCAAACAGGGTATCAGGGCGAGTGGTATAGATTTTAATTTTTTCATCCGATCCTTCTAAAGGGAATTCAACCTCCAGCCCCTCGCTCCGACCAATCCAGTTCCGCTGCATTGTCGTCACCCTTTCGGGCCAACCAGTCAGACTGTCGCAGCCATCAAGCAGCTCTTCAGCATAATCAGTAATTTTGAAAAACCACTGTTCGAGTTCTTTTTGTATTACTTTACTGTCACAACGCCAGCACCTGTCGTCTTCGATCACCTGTTCGTTTGCAAGAACAGTGGCACATGAATCACACCAATTAACACAAGATGACATACGATAAGCAAGTCCTTTTTTAAGCATCTGTATGAAAAACCACTGATTCCAGCGGTAATAGTCAGGATTACACGTAGCCACCTCACGCGACCAATCATAGGAAAAACCAAGCTTTCTCAGTTGTTCCCGCATGTAGCCAGTATTGTCGAGCGTCCATTTGGCAGGATGCACTCCTTTATCGATAGCGGCATTTTCGGCAGGAAGTCCGAAAGCATCCCAACCCATCGGATGCAGAACAACATGGCCTGTCATTCGCTTGTACCGGGCTATCACATCTCCGATCGAATAATTACGCACATGTCCCATATGTATACGCCCCGAAGGATATGGAAACATCTCCAGGCAATAATACAAGGAATCACCTTCAGAAGGATCAACACGAAAACTGTCATGCTCTAGCCAGAATGCCTGCCACTTGGCCTCGACTACATCAGGGTTGTAACGTTCTTCCACTTATACATCCACCTCTATTTCTTAGAAAATTATTTTATTAAACAAATTTAATAAATCATGACCGACAACTCCAGACTCCTAGGTTTCAACCTGTTAAAATAACGCAATTACTGAAAATAAAACAAGAAATGCTTACACAAAAATATAGTTATTTTTGAAAAAAGGAGATACTTTTTTTCTTTTTTTTGCGTTGGTCAACAATGTTATAAATGTTATAATGGAGACGAGTTATTTTTTATGGTTAAATTTATGGTTAAATTTGAGAAATTTTAGTAATAATTTAGTAATAATCTAGTAATAATTCAGAGATAATTCAAGGAGGCAATAATGGGTTTATTCAATTTTTTCAAGCCGGTGCCGTCTATTTCCCCGGACAGAGTGCGTGAACATATCAAAAAAAATAGCCCCGGAGATTACTGTCTGCTTGACGTCCGGCAGCCCAAGGAATACGAGCAAGGCCACCTACCGGGCGCAAGGCTTCTGCCCTTACACGAACTTTCCTCAAAAAGTGGTGAATTGGACCCTGAAAAAATGACCATTGTCTACTGCCGAAGCGGTAACCGTAGTGGCTCTGCAGCAAGTCTACTCATGAACTCAGGATTTAAAAACATCCTTAACATGGAGGGTGGTATCCTCCGATATAATAGCATTGTCGCAAGTGGTCCACCCGAAGCAGGTATGTTTTGCTTCCCAGAAACCCTGCTTCCGGGGCAACTTGTAGCAGTATCCTGGTTTCTTGAAAATGGAACTATTCGCTTCCTCGAAGGTGTACAAGTGGATATCCCCTCAGGCGAGAGTCTTCCGATCATTAATGAAATCGTAAAAGCCAAGAAAGCCCACAAGGGAACTCTCGAAAAGCTCTATGCCGAATTGACCGGCGAATCGCCTTCCGCAAATTTTCCGGCAGACGTGCTAGAAATACCGACAGAGAAGGTTATGGTGGGATGCGTCAAGGTCTCAGATACCCTTCAGTGGGTCAGTGGAAAATCACTTACAGACGTTTTAGAGTTGCTGATCACATTGAGTGCAAACTCATATGATCTATACTTGAAGCTTGGACGGTCGGTAAAGTCGGAAGAGGCAGGAAGAGTTTTTAGCCTCCTTGCCGAAGAAGAGCTTAGAAACATCGATCGTATCTCTTTGGTTTTTGATAAAACGCTCTGAGAAAATTAAAAAAATTGGAGGTCGTTAATTTACAATAATACTGCCCAGAACATACCAACCTGAATCTGTTTTTTTGTTGTTAATAGCAAGATTAATCGCCGGAGTGCTGTCCATAGTTGAATCTATAATTGCAAATCCTAACGTGTAACTTCCTGCAGGCACTGAATCAAGTTTAGTCTTAAGAACATAAAAAAACAACTCTCCTTCTATCCAGTCAGATGGTTCTGCGGCTTCGTCAATAACTCTCCATATTACTTCTTCTGTTACAGGATCTATCAAGGCAAATGCAACCTTATACTTGTAGTTCCACTGTGGTGTATTATTTGGAAGCACACCAACACCTGTATTTTTCCAGGCATGAAATATGGAGATCTCTTCTGCCTGCTCGACTCTTGCCGGATAAGTTATTTTTTCAGGACTCAAACGATAGCCACCCCTTACAATAAATTCATTGACAAGATCAGGAGCTTCTGAAAACCAGGCTTCCGTATCTTCGGGAATACGAAGGTCCAAGGTATTTGCATGCAAATACAACGCGTCACTTAGAACTGTCTCAAGCGCCTCCAGAAGTGTCCCATAATCTTTTTCCCACCTCCGCCTGGACTCGAGATATTGATAAACGTTTTCACCATAGAAGGGAACCGCTGGGAAGCGGCTGCGAATCCTTTCTTTATCAGCACCTGTAAACCAGTATGGAAGGCCAAGGGTATCTTTGCGGATCACATATCCATACTCTTCTAAGGCAACAGCATCTATATCGTTTAACCCGAATCCGGTCGAGCTTTTATTATATTGTACACCCAGTAAAACCTGAGTAAAATTTGTCGCGTACGTTTCAGTAATCCAGCGCAACACTTCGTATTTATCTTCTCCTTCCAACTTCAAGCGATTGCCCTCACCCCAACGTCCCAAACCATTGGCATCGATATAATCAACTATCTCAGGATTATTGTATTGTGCGGCAAATGCACTTATAAATGCTGTAAACTTCTCTTGAAAAAGACTGTTATCAACATAGGGATCCCAACGGTTATTATTTAAATTAATCATCCCATTGGCTCCGTACTCTCTTACATAATCAGGCGTTGCCTGACGATAAGACCCCTCGCTATCAACATACACTCTAAAGGCTAGGTTTAATCCCCTATCCAACGCACCCTGAATAAGATCTTTATAGTTCTGGTCATTTTCCCACGCATAAACGCCTTCTTCAGGTTCGAGTTGAGCCCACGGAAGTCTTAAGTAAAAAATGCTTGCACTTTCTGCATAGACATCCTGACGCCTCCAGTACTCATAAGCATCTGGGAAGTCAGCAAATGCATCAGCATACAAAACCCATCCCATAGCCGGGTTTCTAATAACACTAGTTGTGTCTTCTTCAGGTAGAACCTCGACTACGTAATCGCTGCATCCGGATAGAAGTAAAATAACGGACAAGGGCAAACAAAACAGTAAAAACAACCTGTTTTTTTTAAAATGGTTTATTTTGTTCATAATTTTTTTCTCCTATATTTTTTTCGAATGAGCTTTATATTTTATAGTCGATATAGATATCTTACACAAAAGGGCATAAAGCCCTCTATCTGTTCGATATCCTTACTTTTCTAGAATTTAAACACCACAATAAATAGACCTCCGTAATTACATTTTCTTCTTGACATATGGCGTAGCGTATGATACTAATGAGACCGTAAGCCTCACTAATACTAATAAAAACCTTCTGAAGAAAACATCCGTAACCCTACAAACTGGAGCATATGGAGAGATATTAATGGATAACAATAAAAAATGCTGTATTATCGAGCATGAACACCTGAAACTTAAACTGGATACAGCTTCCTTAAAACAATCTCTTGCCAATCGCCTTATATACTCAATTGGTAAAGATGATATTACTGCAAAAGACCGTGACTGGCTACACGCTCTAACCTACGTGGTTCGTGATCGGCTGATTGAACGTTGGATGGAAACCATGCGAAATTACTACAAAGAAGATAGTAAGCGCGTCTATTATTTTTCACTGGAATTTCTTATCGGACGAACACTTTCAAACAGCCTGTTCAACATGGGATTTATAGATGAGTGTAAGCAGGCAATAAAAGAAACTGGACTGGACTTTGACATTCTGAAGGAGCTGGAACACGATGCGGCCCTGGGCAATGGCGGACTTGGTCGACTTGCAGCCTGCTTTCTTGACTCAATAGCAACACTGAATATACCGGGTTATGGATATGGCATTCGTTATGAATACGGAATGTTCTACCAACACATAGAAAATGGCTTTCAGGTTGAGCACCCTGACAACTGGTTACGATATGGAAACCCATGGGAATTCGCACGTCCAGAGGTATTGTATCCGGTAAAATTCTATGGGCGCATCATCCAGTATAAGGATGAATTGGGACAATCAAAGCATCACTGGATTGATACAGAAGAGATTATGGCCATGGCCTATGACACACCCATTCCCGGCTATGAAACCGAGACCGTAAATAACATGCGCCTTTGGTCTGCAAAAGCATCGCGTGACTTTGACCTTGGTTACTTTAATGAAGGCAATTATATCAAGGCAGTTGAAGACAAGAATGGATCTGAAAACTTGTCAAAAGTTTTGTATCCTGACGATACAACGGAAATGGGCAAAGAACTTCGGCTTAAACAACAGTATTTTTTCACCTGTGCATCTTTACAGGATATCCTGTATCGTTTTGAAAAATTCCATGACAGTTTTGAGCAATTGCCTGAAAAGGTGGCAATACAACTAAACGATACTCATCCTTCTATTGCCATTCCTGAACTTATGCGCATCTTAATGGATATTCACGAAATAGACTGGGATACAGCATGGGACATAACTGTAAGAGTCTTTTCCTACACTAACCATACCTTAATGCCTGAAGCCCTGGAAACATGGTCTGTAGCACTAATGGAAACTGTATTGCCGCGTCACATGGAAATAATTTATGAAATCAACCATCGTTTTCTTGAAGATGTCATGCACCACTACCCAGGTGATACAGAAAAGCTTAAAAAGATGTCGCTAATCAGTGAAGGAAATGAGCGTAGCGTAAGAATGTCGCACCTTGCCATAGTAGGCAGTCACAAGGTAAACGGCGTAGCAAAAATACATACCGAATTAATGAAAAAAACCATTTTCTCAGATTTTAATAAATTTTATCCAGACCGTATTATTAATAAAACCAATGGCATCACTCCCAGGCGCTGGCTCAATCATGCAAACCCGCTGCTGTCAAAACTGATCTCCAACCACATTGGTCATGAATGGGTGACCAATCTTGAACAACTAAAAAAACTTATACCATATGCAGAGGACCAGGATTTTGTACGCCAATTCAGAGAAATCAAGCATGCCAATAAAGTCCGTTTTACAGAATTTATCAGGCAACGTTTTAATGTGCTCATCAATCCGGCAACACTCTTTGATGTTCAGATCAAAAGGGTTCATGAATATAAGCGTCAATTGCTTAATGCTCTGCATGTAATTACCCTGTATAATCGTATGCGTAATAACCCTGAAGATGCAAATATCGTTCCGCGTACAGTATTGTTTAGCGGCAAGGCAGCTCCCGGTTACGTAATGGCAAAATTAATTATTAAACTTATTAACGATGTAGCTGATATTGTCAACAACGATCCGGCCGTACATGAGTTATTAAAGGTTGTATTTATTCCCAATTATGGTGTTTCAACCGCAGAACACATAATTCCAGCAGCAGACCTTTCCGAACAGATTTCCACGGCTGGAACAGAGGCCTCAGGTACCGGCAATATGAAACTGGCTCTAAATGGTGCACTAACGATCGGCACACTGGATGGAGCAAATATAGAAATCATGGAAGAAGTAGGTGAGGATAATATATTTATCTTTGGTATGGATGCTCAAAAGGTCATGGAATTAAAACAGAAACAGCACTACAACCCTGGATACTATTATAAAAACAATGCTGATCTAAAACAGGCAATGGATATGATCGGCAGCGGTTATTTTTCTCCAGATCAACCAGACCGCTTTAAACCTATAATTGATAGTTTACTTAATAAATACGACCCATATCTTCTGCTGGCAGATTATGAGTCCTACATTGAATGCCAGCAAAGGGTGGATGACGTATACCAAAACCCGCAGGAATGGTACCGCAAGGCCATTCTTAATGTTGCCAATATGGGTAAATTCTCAAGTGATCGCACTATCCTTGAATATGCAAGGGAGATCTGGGGGCTGGCCATATAGTCAAATATTCTGACACAAAACCCCTAAAAGCATGACTTTTGGAAGTGACATAACCCTATAAATATAAAAAAATCTGACACTTTAAAATATCTAGTATAAGTACAGCAAAAAAAAACATAACCACTATATATTGCGTCTAACAAAAATCAGGACAACTATATATTGTGGTCTTCCTAAACGTACATACCTCATCCGTCATATTCGGCGGTCGATAGAGACCGGAAAACACCTATTTTATCCCGGCAAAAGCCGGGTTAGTATCGGAATTTTTTACACTTTTTAAACCTAATTTACCCCAAAATCATACCACTCAAAGCATCGCCTTTGCCTTTAAAACATGTAACATCTCGTAAAATAAGAGTTTTAAACATTAAGCTCTTTTCTGAAGCCCAAAATAACCACAAAAGATACTGTCGGTTTTTTTTACATTTTTTCTTTACCGAAACAGGCTCTTCCATAAAAAACATGTACTATCAATAGCTTACGACCATGGCACATATATTGCTACCAGTTAAAGCAAAGACACAAACGATAAAGGCTTGCATCCAAGGCAGCAAGCATACTTTAAATTACGTTTCACTACAGGGGGGAACAATGAAAAAGATAATCAAGGTATCAGGGCTTTTCTTGTGTATGATGTTATTGGTATGTAGTGCATTAACTGTTGCTGAAGCAACAAGAGTGGACTTTAAGATTGGGACGGATAGTTATATTGATGAGGGTTCTAAGTTAAATATCAACGATAAAATGTATTCGGGTGAAAGCTTTTCATTAAGTGAGGATAATTCTTGGAAGTTTAATTATGCCGATATTTTGGCGATTGGTGTTATAACTGCCAGTAGTGATTTTGATATTACTGCGTATCTCGATTTTGACTTGCCTGATATAGGAGTAGTAGCAGCTAGCGAAGGATACGTTAACGTTGAAGAAGCTACTACTGTAACAATGAAAGGAAAGGGGAAAATGTGCACGGGGTGCAGTACTGACACGTTTGATATTATTTTCGACCTGCCTAAAACTGTGTTTTTTGGTTCTAATAATACCGGAAAATTTATCGTTGAAATAAGTAGTTTGTACGGTCTGACATGGAAGGGAGGCTGTTGTATACTAAAAAACCCAGGGA
>CAYWZR010000101.1:0-8631 GCA_964462885.1 uncultured Nitrospirota bacterium | reverse complement strand
CAAACGGCTCAGCATATGATAAATAGCTCCGACTGAAACCATAACAACCCAGCCCAGGGCTCCTGAGTGCACATGGCCTATTGTCCAGTCGGTGTAATGAGAAAGAGAGTTGACCATTCTTAACGACATCATAGGTCCTTCAAAAGTCGACATCGCATAAAACGCAAGAGATACCACCAGAAATCTAAGTATATAATCAGTGCGAAGTTTATCCCAAGCTCCGCTTAAAGTCATCATACCGTTAACAGCTCCTCCCCAGGATGGAATTATCATCCCTATGGATATGGCAGCGCCCAGAGAACCTACCCAATCAGGTAGTGCTGTGTAATGAAGATGGTGTCCACCTATCCAGACATAACCAAAAACAAGCGCCCAGAAATGAAGGACAGAGAGCCGGTACGAATAGATTGGACGCTGAGATTGCTTGGGAACAAAGTAATACATGATTCCGAGAAAGCCGGCTGTCAGCAAAAAACCGACTGCATTGTGGCCGTACCACCACTGGATCATGGCGTCATGAACTCCTGAAAAAATTGAATAGGATTTAAAAAGTTCCACCGGGATAGCCAGGCTGTTAACCACATGCAGGTATGTGATCATTACCATCATAGCGAGAAAAAACCAGTTAGCCACGTAGATATGAGAAGACCTGCGTTTGACGATTGTCATAATATAATTAAAAGTATATGCAATCCAGACAACTGCGATGGCAATATCGATCGGCCATTCAAGCTCTGCATATTCCTTCCCCTGGGTAAAGCCCAGAGGAAGGGTTATGACTGCGCTGACAATAACCAGGTTCCAGCCGATAAAGGTAAACCAGGCGAGTTTGTCAGACCAAAGCCGTACTGAACAGGTACGTTGTACAATATAAAAAGATGCGCCCATAAGAGTGCATCCTCCAAAGGCGAAAATTACCGCATTGGTATGGAGCGGCCTGAGACGTCCGAAGGTAAGATAAGGGCTATCGAAATTAAGCGCAGGCCAGGATAGCTGGCTCGCAATAATCACCCCTAAAAGAGTGCCTACAACCAGGTAGATAACTGCCGCAACGGAAAACCATTGAACGATCTCAAAATTGTAACTCTCTTTTTCATCTGCCCCTTCCATTACTACCTCCTTTATACATTCAGAAACCTGGATAGATTCTTTTTTTGTCTCTGAGCAAGCGCCTCAATTGTGTATTTATCAAGGACATTTAGAAGAGCATCCTGCGCCTCTTGCCATACCGGATGAACTGCACAGAACATGTCCCTGTCACACTCTTCTTTTCTTCTAAGGCAGAGGTTTAGAGTAATTGGTCCCTCCACAGCCTCGACCACATCTTTGATCGTTATCTCACTAGCATTCATTGCCAGGGCAAATCCACCATTCTTTCCTCTGAGTGCCTTAACCAGACCGGCCTTACAAAGGACCTGCATCACCTTGGCAAGAAAGCTTCGTGGAATATCTTCAGATACAGCTATATCCGTCAGAGTAGCAAGGTTTCCCTTGCCTTTCAAGGCAAGATGAATAACCGCCCTTACCGCATAATCTCCCAACCTGGTCAACATCATTTAAAAAGCAACCTCTCATTATTATTAATTCTGAGCCCGCTGACTCAATAAGTCGTTACATGATAAAGTGGACCTTTTTTATCATGTTTCAAGGCCTTTTGTCAAATATCATGCTGAAAGATACTACGTTGAACTAATAAAAACTAACAAAATATACCCGACCTGGTACTACACAGCTTTAATAACTACCAGCAAAATTTATGGTATAATTTAAACGAAGATAAAAAAAATAAATATTCTACCTAACCTGATAATGGACTTGATAATAAAGTGGGAAAGATGAAAAAAATTGGCATTATTGGTGGACTTGGCCCAGAGTCGACGATCGAGTATTACCGTGGAATTATAGATGCTTTCAGGCATAGTAATGTTCAAGAACTTCCTGAAATAATATTGTATAGCGCAAGTGTTACCGATGTACTGGATTTAGTGTCAAATAAAAGGTGGAGGGACTTAGTAGATTACATAGTAAAAAGACTATATGCATTAAAATCGGCTGGTGCTGAATTTGCCATAATATCGTCCAATACACCTCATATTGTTTTTGATCAGGTGATGGCTAAGTCACCACTTCCCTTATTGAGTATAGTTGAGGAAACCTATAAAAAAACTAGAACCTTAAATATAAAAAAGATCGGTCTTATAGGAACAAAATTCACTATGGAAAGCAGTTTCTACTCAAACATGTTTTCTAAAGGAGAAATTCAGATTATAGTGCCAAATATTGACGAACAGGAGTATATACATAATAAATTAATGACAGAGATCGAGTATGGCATTATTAAAGATGAAACCCGTGAAGGGCTTCTGTCAATAATTCATCGGATGAAAGAGCAGCAGCAGATTGAAGGAATTATTTTAGGCTGCACCGAGTTCCCGTTAATTCTTAAACAAAGTGCCTTTGGTATCCCGTTTCTAAATACAACCGCTATTCACATAGAAAGTATTTTTAATTATTGTAGATGAAGCTAACAGTGGCTAATCGGAATAGGAAGTTTTTTTGCCACCTTTCCCCCCCCCAGACCACCTCGGTATACTAATCCACACCGGGCCGCATAGTCGTGAAACTTTCGGGAATTAGGGCCAAACATTATGACAGAAATAGAAATAACCATAAGTAAAGGTAAAACTTTAAGAAACAAGCTTTTAGCGATGTTGCATCGTCATGGGTACTCCAGTGGACCTAAAAACAATCTATTGGCGGCATACGTGGTATCCATTTAGGATTCATTGTAATTATTATTAGAGGTCATATTTGGCAATAGTAAGTTTGCAGGATATAAAGATAGCATTTGGCGGTCCTGAGTTAATTGATGGCGTTACTCTTAATATGGAGGCAGGAGAGCGTGTCTGTCTGGTCGGCAGGAATGGTGCAGGGAAATCAACTCTTGTTAAAATAATTGGTAGAGAACTTCTTCCTGACTCTGGTGAAGTTATATATTCTCAGGGACTTCGAGTTGCATCACTTCCACAGGAAGTCCCTCATGACCTTAGCGGTTCGATATTTGATGTAGTTTCAGAAGGACTGGGCAAAATAGTTAATGTAATCTCTGAATATTCTTCGATCAGTCATCGCCTGGTATCTGATCATAATGAAGAACTGCTCATTCAACTTGAACGACTACAGCACGAAATAGAATCTGAAGGCGGCTGGCAACTACAGCAGAGAGTAGAGACTGTGCTATCAATGCTTAAGCTGGATGCTGATGTTAATTTACCTGTTGCTGAACTTTCAGGGGGACAAAAAAGAAGAGTCCTCCTTGCCAGAGCTCTTGTAAATCAGCCGGACCTTTTGCTACTTGATGAGCCAACTAACCATCTCGACATTGAATCAATCAGATGGCTTGAAGATTTTTTAAGGGCCTATAAGGGGGCTATCCTCTTTATCACTCATGACCGTAAATTTCTTCAATCTGTCGCAACCCGTATAATTGAGCTTGACCGCGGAAAGATATCTGATTGGCCTGGTGATTACTCAACTTACCTAAAAAGAAAACAGGCTCAGCTAGATGCCGAGGCCACACATAATGCGCTTTTTGATAAAAAACTTGCACAGGAAGAGGCATGGGTTCGTCAGGGTATTAAGGCACGCCGCACCCGAAACGAAGGCCGTGTAAGAGCTCTTAAAGAGATGAGACAAGAGCGGAGCATCAGACGTGAGTTGTCTGGAAGCGCTAAAATGAATTTTAACAAATCTGAGAAATCAGGAAAGATTGTGCTTGAGGCAAAAGGAATCGGTTGTACTTTTGATGGGCGAAAGCTTATAGATAATTTTTCAACAGTAATTATAAGAGGCGATAAAATAGGCATTATCGGTCCTAATGGCTCAGGCAAGACTACACTGATCAACATTCTTCTCAGCAATATGGTACAGCATGAAGGTTCTGTTTACAGAGGAGCTAACCTTGAGATTGCATACTTTGATCAGCACAGGGCTCAACTGGATGACGAAAAATCCGTAATGGACAACGTCTCTGACAGTGAGTACGTTACTGTAAACGGCATAAAAAAACATGTAATTGGTTATCTTCAGGATTTTCTTTTTCCACCGGATCGTGCCAGAACGTCTGTAAAAGTTTTATCTGGCGGAGAGCGTAACCGGCTTCTACTTGCAAAGCTTTTTACACAACCCTCAAATGTAATTGTCATGGACGAACCGACAAATGATCTTGATATAGACACTCTTGAGCTTCTTGAAGAAATGCTGATGGAATATAAAGGTACAGTGCTGCTGGTGAGCCATGACCGGGAATTCCTGAACAACATTGTAACAAGTACGATTGTCTGCGAAGGAGGCGGCAAACTTGGAGAGTATGTTGGAGGATATGATGATTGGCTGAGACAACGTATACCTGATGCAGCAAATCAAAAAATTAAAATCCCAAGACAGAAAAAACCTCGTCAAAAAAAAGAGAGGCCTCGCAAACTCACATTTAAAGAAAACAAAGAACTAGAAACTCTTCCTGGCATCATTGAGTCAATGGAAGCAGAGCATAACAGGCTTTATAAAAAACTCTCAAATCCTGAATTTTATAAAACTGATGGAAGCAAAGTGGCTGAAATAAATTTGCAGATCGAGAAACTGGAAAAAGAGATTGCCGATACTTATGATCGCTGGACCTTGCTTGAGCAGATATTAAAGGAGTCTGCCTAAAATACGGGGCCTAAGTTTTATACAGAATTCGAAGAGGTTTCTAACGACGTTGACTTTAGCTCCTCCGAGCTATTTTTCATAAAATTTTCCATAAAATATCAAAAAACATAGTAGTTACGAATAGTTATAAAATGCTCTATGTTGTTTTTATACAATATCCAACAGTTTGCTCCTAAGACCTACAAGATGCTGAAGGTTTCCAATAAATATCCTGTACAATTTTGCGTTATCATTTTCGAGACTTTTAAGCAGGGGATCGCAAAAGAAATGTGTACAGCGAAAAGGCCTCTCCCACCTATGACGTGAGCATCCCTCTTTATTTAGAAATCGGCATAGATCTGTTTCTTCCCAGCCATAAGAAATATCATTATATGTTTCTATGCCGAGGGCTCTCAGAAAAACGATATCATTTTTGTCGTAACGACCATGCTTGTCAATACAACAGACCTTTTCGCACTCAGGGCAGACGATTGATGTATGTTTCTCTATAAAATGAGAAACAGCGCTAAATGCATTCTTGAGTTCATGCGCTATTTCTTTATGATCGTTATGTTGTTGTTTATCGTTATACAGAAGTTTTATTCCATCCCAATTGAGCTATTTACCCCAAAAAGATGTGCTGAGACTGGATTTTTGGAAAGTTATGTGACTACCATGACTTTTTGGTGCCTTATGAAAAGGAGTGCAAGTATATTTTAAGTATATGAAGAATTATAACTTACTTCTGAGAATGTTCTCTTGCTATTTGCAGCCTTACAAGAGATTTCTTGAGTGCGATCTCGGCGCGCTCAAGGTCTATTGTCATCTCGATTCCGGTTGGAGCTCGGACAACTCTATCTTCGGCGCGCTGCCTTGACTCCTCGGCACGAGTTACATCGATATCAGAAGCACGTTCCGAAGAATCGGCAAGAATCGTGATCTTATCGTCCGAAACCTCGGCATAGCCCGCGTTTACAAAAATATATCCGGTAGTTGTTTCTTTTTTATAAATCAGTTCACCTACATCAAGTGTGGCTAGAAGCGAGGTGTGTCCAGGCAGAACTCCGAACTGCCCCTGAATGCCAGGCACAACAACCTCATCAACTTCCTCGGACAAAATTAGTTTGTCCGGGCTGACTATCTCAAGCTTAAGTTTATCTCCCATATTTCCCTACTTAACCGCTGCCATTTTCTCCGCTTTCTCAACAGCCTCTTCAATCGTACCAACCATGTAGAAGGCCTGTTCAGGGATGGCATCGTGATTGCCCTCCACAATTTCACTAAAGCCGCGAATAGTATCCTCGATCTTGACATATTTACCAGGCATACCGGTAAAGGTTTCTGCAACAGAAAATGGCTGAGAAAGATAACGCTGGATTTTTCTGGCGCGGCTGACAGTCTGTTTATCCTCATCAGAAAGTTCCTCCATTCCAAGAATGGCAATAATATCCTGAAGATCCTTGTAGCGCTGCAAAAGCCTCTGTACCTTAAGAGCCACCTCGTAGTGTTCTGATCCAATTACCTTGGGATCAAGTATCCGGCTGACTGAATCCAGAGGATCCACGGCCGGATAAATACCAAGCTCGGCTATCTGACGCGATAACACCACAGTTGCATCAAGATGAGTAAACGCAGTTGCCACAGCAGGGTCGGTAAGGTCATCAGCCGGAACATAAATGGCCTGCATAGAGGTTATCGATCCCTTTTTGGTTGTTGTTATCCGCTCTTGAAGTCCTCCCATATCAGTACCAAGCGTCGGCTGATATCCCACTGCTGAGGGCAGACGTCCAAGAAGAGCCGATACTTCAGCCCCGGCAAGAGTAAAACGAAACATATTATCGATAAACAGCAGCATGTCCCTGCCTTCTTCACGGAAGTACTCTGCCACAGTCAATGCTGAGAGCGCCACACGGCTTCTTGCTCCCGGAGGTTCGTTCATCTGACCGTATACCAAAGCTGTTTTATCCAGCACGCCGGATTCTTTCATCTCCATATACAGATCGTTACCTTCACGGGTACGTTCACCTACTCCGGCAAACACAGAGTAACCGCCATGCTGTTTGGCGATGTTGTGAATCATCTCCATAATAAGCACTGTTTTGCCCACGCCTGCTCCACCAAACATACCGACCTTACCACCCTTCATGAACGGACATAAAAGGTCGATAACTTTAACTCCGGTTTCAAACACCTCGGTAGTGGGATTTTGATCCACGAACTCGGGTGCTGCACGATGTATGGCCCATCGTTCCTCGCTGGGTACAGGTCCGGCATTGTCATATGGATCGCCCACAACATTCATAATTCTGCCAAGCGTGGCTTCGCCAACCGGAACAGAAATAGGTTTACCGGTATCCACAGCATCCATACCACGAATAAGGCCTTCAGTAGACTGCATGGCGATCGTTCTTACAGCAGAGTCACCTAGGTGAGAGGCAACCTCAAGAGTAAGGTTCAGGTCAGGAGTTCCAGTCTCCGGATTGGCCTTCTGTTCAACCTTAATGGCATTTAAGATGGCTGGAAGCTCCGACTCAAATTGAACATCAACCACCGGGCCAACCACCTGGCTTATTTTCCCTATATTCATCAAAAAACCCCCTAAAAAAATATCAGAACATTAAACTGTAAAGGAAACCAACCGGTCTCCCTCACAAAAACTTACTGTTTCACTGCCTCTGCTCCGCCTATAATATCCATTAACTCGGCAGTAATCGACGCCTGGCGGGCCTTGTTGTAATCCAGTGTAAGCGTCTCTATCATGTCATTTGCAGCCTGTGTAGCATTTTCCATAGCATTCATTCTGGCTGCTTCTTCTGAAGCCTGGCTCTCAAGAAGCGCCTGATAGATCTGCACTTCTATATACTTTGGAAGAAGTCGTCCAAGTATTAGATCCACTGACGGCTCAAATATAAAAACAGGAGCATCATCTGCTTTATCAGCAGCGATCTCGTCGGCATTCGTTTCAAAAGGCAGAAGTTTCTTGGTTATAACTTCCTGTACCAGCACAGACCGGAACTCGTTATAAACAACGTATACCTCATCTATGGAACCGCCTTCATAGGTTTTAATTATCTCCCGAGCTATTACAGCGGCTGAAGCATAGTCGACCTTGCCTCCAGAGAGTCCCTCCCAAGCTGCCAGAGGTTCAATCCCCTCCCGCTTGAAATGAGCTTTAGACTTTCTGCCAACAGCGCATACACTTACACTGCACCCATCGCTATTTAACTGTTTGATGAGTTGATTAGCTGCCTTTAACGCATTTGTATTAAAGGAACTGCAAAGACCACGATCCCCCGAAATCAAAACCACCTCAACATTTTTACCATCTCGTTTTGCAAGTAATGGATGTGATTCGTTATCAACCCCTGTTGCAACGGCATTTAGCACTTCGGCCATCTTAAGGGAGTAAGGACGAGCTTCGGCCATCTTCATCTGGGCACGGCGGAATTTAGCAGCCGCAACCATCTTCATAGCCTTTGTGATCTGGCGGGTATTTTTTACAGATACGATTCTGCGTTTAATGTCCTGAAGTGACGCCATCCGTTAACCCTGGAACCTCTTTTTGAATTCTTCGATAGCGGTGTTTAAGTGCGCCTTTAAGTCATCATCCAACGCCTTTTTATCGCTTAGTTCTGTTCTGACCTCAGCCTTCTTATCTTTGAAAAACGAGTGTAACTCCAATTCAAAGCGACGAATATCGTCTACCGGGATATCGTCCATGTATCCCTGGCTAGCGGCGTATATCGATATAACCTGATCTTCAATATCCATTGGTACACATTCGTTCTGTTTAAGAAGCTCTACCAGCCGTTTCCCACGTTCGATTTGTTTCATGGTAGCAGCATCAAGATCTGAACCAAACTGTGCAAAAGCCGCAAGTTCACGGTACTGAGCAAGGTCCAGTCTGAGCGTACCTGCAACCTGCTTCATCGCTTTAATCTG
>CAYWZR010000100.1:8213-8728 GCA_964462885.1 uncultured Nitrospirota bacterium | reverse complement strand
GTAGTTTTTCACAGGAAAGAAGTCTGGACGAGGCGCAGAGAATGGGCTTGGGGCCGCCTGCACGCAGGCCCTTGAGAAAACGGAGAATGAAGATGGTAAAAAAGAGAAGGAAAACCTCCGGGTTTTCTCGAAAGCCGGGTGATGGCGAATCCTGAAGATCAAAGTCGCTTTTTTGCAAAAGCGCGACCGGATGGACTTTTTTAAATATCTCTCAAACTCCAACGCCTTTGTTCGATCAGTAAACGCAATGGCTGTTTTTATGCACCATGGTTTGTACTTTGAAGTGTGTGGAACTTGGCCGGAGTTGTGCGATTTCAGGCGTGAATCAAAATTTTCAGTGAAACCCGTATAGTAATGTCTTGGATCAGACTCGGACTGTAAAATGTAAACATAGTAAAATTTCACCAAGGCCCATTCTCACGAGGCATACTGTCTTACTCTTACAGGGCGAGCCGAGCCATAGCTTCGAAATAGAAAAATATATGCCCGCCTTTTTTGTAAAATGTGCTGTCATA
>CAYWZR010000100.1:0-8113 GCA_964462885.1 uncultured Nitrospirota bacterium | reverse complement strand
TCTTACAGGGCGAGCCGAGCCGTAGCTTCGAAATAGAAAAATATATGCCCGCCTTTTTTGTAAAATGTGCTGTCATAATCTCACGAGGCATACTGTCTTACTCTTACAGGGCGAGCCGAGCCGTAGCTTCGAAATAGAAAAATATATGCCCGCCTTCGCTTCACTGCTTCGGCGCGGCAGCCTTCTCTTCTCAACTAGTTTCGAAGCGAAGGCTGGTGGAGGCGGGGGGAATCGAACCCCCGTCCGAAAGCGCTTCACTCAGGCATCTACATGCTTAGCCGGCTTTTTAGTGTCTCGGATTTTCGGACGCCAGCAGGCGGGCTTCCGAATCTCCCAGTTTCCTTAAATCTTATCCCGAAGGCCGGAAACAGCTTCCTAAGGGACCAGCCTGTAGTCGGTGCCCCTTCCAGAATCCAGGCTCTTCCAGAGGGACATGACAGCTCTAAGCTGCCAGCGCCAGTTCGTTGTTGGCGTTTGTGTTTGTTCCGCCTGTTTTACGAGGTAACGGACCTCGGCATGCTTCCCGAGCTTCGACAGCCCCCGTCGAAGCCAAGTCGCCCCCACATAATTTAAAAACTACTTGCGACTTTTCATCGCACGCTCCATTTCCCTGTCGTCGGAGCGCTTTTTCAGAGTTTCACGCTTATCGTATTGTTTTTTTCCGCGAGCAAGGCCGAGTTCCACCTTGGCACGGCCTTTTGTAAAATAAACTTTGAGAGCAAGAAGCGCAAAACTCTTCTCTTTAATTTTACCATAAAGCCGGGAAATTTCCCTACTGTGAAGAAGAAGCTTCCTGGTTCTGGTTGGATCATAGTTATCAGATCTGCTGTGGCTGTACGGACTTATATGCAAACCAAGAAGAAACGCTTCTCCATCCTTAATAAGAGCGTAGCAATCCTTCAGCGTACCGCGGCCCTGCCGTAGCGACTTAACTTCGGCTCCAAGAAGACTGATACCTGCCTCAACCGTCTCCTCAATGAAATAATCGTGGTAAGCTTTTTTGTTTGTGCATACTATTTTTATGCCCATAAGATACAAGTATAACATGTTGGTGAATGGGGAAAGTGGCAGTAGGAAAAACTGGTGAGGTGAGAAGGTCTAAAAAAAGTTCTACAGTCCAAGATATCTGATTGGATTATTTATAAATAGATCGGAAATTATCCGCTGTTTGTTAATTCCTGTTTTTTCGAGATATTTTTTAAAAGTTTTTTCAATAGTTTTTTTGCTGCCTGAAAGCGCGGTAGAGCCACCAAGTAGATAGCCTTCGGCAGAACGTGCTGGACCTTTGGAGGCTTTGTTCCCCTTCTCTAAGACAACGGAATCTGAGATTGGAATAATCCGGTCATGAGGTTTCATGCTAAAGATCAATTCAAGAGTCCAGTCGGAAAGGTGGTATCCGTCGGCTATAACTTCGATATACACATCCGGGTCGGTAAGGCCAAATCCTGCCAAACCGGGCTCCCTGTGGTGAATTCCTCGCATGGCATTAAATATATGTGTTATTCCAGTTGCTCCGGCCTGCTTGCCCTCAAGAGCCTCTTGATAGGTTGCACCGGAATGCCCCATGCTGACTCTTATGCCTAGCTCCACGCACCTGGAGATTACCTCTAGTGCTCCTGGCAGCTCAGGGGCTATGGTGATTATCTTAACCACATTTTCGAACCCTTCAAGAAGTCTGTTTATGCTATCGATTTTAGGGGAGATAAAATATCGATGGTCCAAAGCTCCGGCGTACTCTGGATTAAGAAAAGGTCCTTCCAGATGTAAACCAAATATCTCTGAACAATACTCATTGGTGGTGGCAGTCATCGCTTTTGCTGCCGCAGACATTACGTGTCGCATATTGCTTATATCGTCAGGGAAAAGTGTCGGGAGGATTCTGTCAGTGCCATGCTGCTTATGGATAGCTGAAAGTCGGCGGAACACCTCTGGCGAGGCCTGACTTGTCGATACATCTTCAAGTCCATGTGTATGAATATCCGTTACCATAGTACAAAGTGGGAATAAACATTATTATGTGTTCGCCCATGCATCAAAGTAAGGCAACCAAAGCAAAAAACATAATATTTAAGAGTTTTATTAATTTTATATGAATTGAACTGTTGCCGATATAGTATATAGTAACAGATTAAGTGCTACCGATAGGGACTTAACCTAATATGTTATTTGCAGTAAAATCGCTTTAATATCTACAGGTTAGAGCCTTGACTTTTAATATGCGATTAAGTGACACTACTTTTTAATGGCTAGTAGATTGGGTCAAATGTTGGTTAACGCCAACCTCGTCATGGAGGACCAGCTAATGAAGGCGCTGGAACTTCAGAAGAAGGAGGGAGGTCGTCTTGGCTCCAGCTTGGTAAAGCTGGAGTATATCTCAGAGGAACGTCTTGTTTCCTTTCTTAGCAAACAGTATGGTATTCCTGCCATCAACCTTAATGACTATCAAATAGATGAAGGGGTTGTACGACTGATTCCTCCAGAGGTCGCCCAGAAATATCAGATCATGCCGGTTGCCAGGGTGGGTGCTAATCTGACAATAGCTATGGTAGACCCTTCCAATGTTTTTGCTATAGATGATATCAAATTTATGACAGGTTACAATGTCGAACCTGTAGTTGCATCTGAGTCAGCAATTCAGGAAGCAATCTCAACGCATTATGAACGTTCTGATGCACTTCAGAGTGTTATCGATAGCCTTCAGGGTACTGACACCGAAATAATGGATTATATCCAGGAGGAAAACGAAGAGGTAGATTTTAGTGAACTAAAGCAGCAGGTTGAAGATGCTCCTGTTGTAAAGCTTGTCAACCTCATACTTGCCGAGGCAATAAACCGCGGTGCCAGTGATATTCATATAGAGCCCTACGAAAAGAAATATCGCGTTAGATATCGGGTTGACGGCGTAATGTATGACTTTATGCAGCCTCCGCTTAAACTTAAAGCTGCTCTTTCGTCACGCCTTAAAATCATGGCAGAACTGGATATCGCCGAGCGCAGGCTTCCACAGGATGGACGTATAAAATTAAAGCTCGGCAATAAGGCTGTGGATCTGCGTGTATCAACCCTGCCAACACTCTTTGGCGAAAAAATCGTAATGCGTATTTTGGACAAAAGCAATCTTCAACTTGATCTGACAAAACTTGGATTCGAAGAAAATGCTCTTAACGACTTCCGTGAAGCCATTGAGTCACCGTTTGGTATGGTTTTGGTAACCGGCCCTACAGGAAGCGGGAAAACCACTTCTCTTTATTCGGCTCTGAGCACAGTTAACAAGGTGGATGTAAATATAATGACAGCCGAAGACCCTGTGGAGTATAATCTTGATGGGATAAACCAAGTGCATATGCATGAGGAGATAGGTCTGACTTTTGCCGCTGCCCTCAGATCTTTTCTGCGACAGGACCCGGATATTATTATGGTTGGAGAAATCCGGGATTTTGAAACGGCCGAGATAGCTGTAAAGGCAGCTCTTACAGGCCATCTTGTGCTTTCCACACTGCATACAAATGACGCTCCAAGTACTGTAAGCCGACTTTTAAATATGGGGATAGAGCCTTTTCTGGTGGCTTCCTCTGTAGTTTTAATACTGGCACAGAGACTTGCGCGAAAGATTTGCACACAATGTATTGAGGAAGAACAAGTGCCTGAACAGGCGCTTTTAAAAGTTGGATTTACAAAAGAGGAAGCTGCTTCTGTCAAGATAATGCAGGGGAAGGGGTGCTCCCACTGTAGTGACACAGGCTACAAGGGCCGGATAGCTCTTTACGAGGTTATGCCTCTTAAAGAAGAGATGAAAGAACTGGTGCTTGAAGGAGCCTCTGCAGGGGAACTTAAGAAAACGGCTATCCGACTTGGAATGATTACGCTACGACGTGCGGGACTAAACAAAATTAAGGAAGGTGTAACTTCGATTGAAGAAGTAATGCGAGTTACGTTCGGAGACTAAAAATATGGCGACTTTATATGATATGTTGAAAACCATGATTGAAAGAGGAGCTTCTGATCTTCACATCACAACTGGCAGCTCACCCAGGCTGAGAGTCGATGGTTTGCTAATGCCGCTTGATTATCCGCAGCTTTCTCCTAATGAGACTAAGGCCTTGTGCTACAGTATTCTGACTGATGTCCAGAAACATAAGTTTGAGGAATCCAGCGAGCTGGACCTTTCTTTTGGTGTTAAAGGTCTAAGTCGTTTCAGGGCAAACATATTCATGCAGAGGGGCGCTGTTGCCGGAGCTTTCAGAACAATCCCTTTCGAAATTAAAACCTTTGGAGAATTGGGGTTGGTGGATGTTGCCAGGGAGCTTATCAAGAAGCCCAAGGGGCTGGTTCTTGTGACCGGTGCTACGGGCAGCGGAAAATCCACCACCTTGGCTGCTATGATCGATGAGATTAACAAGGATCGCCAGGAGCATATTATTACGGTTGAGGATCCCATAGAGTTTTTGCATCCGCACAAGCAGTGTTTAGTTAACCAAAGAGAGGTGAATGCGGACACCGGTTCGTTTAAGAGCGCCTTAAGGTATATTCTCAGACAGGATCCCGACGTAGTACTCATAGGTGAAATGCGTGATTTGGAAACTATCGAAGCCGCTTTGACCATTGCTGAAACAGGACATTTGACATTTGCTACACTGCATACCAACTCTGCGATTCAGGCTATCAACAGGATTATAGACGTATTTCCACCATTTCAGCAGGAGCAGGTACGAGTTCAGCTTTCTTTTGTTTTGGAAGCTGTTATGTCTCAACAGTTAATACCCAGAAGGAATGGGCAGGGACGAGTTCTTTGCCAGGAGGTACTCATGCCCAATGTTGCTATAAGAAACCTGATCAGGGAGGACAAAATTCATCAGATTTATGGAATGATGCAGGCAGGCCAGGGACGCTCCGGGATGCAGACCATGAATCAGGCATTGTTTGATCTCTACTCCAGGGGTATAATCTCACACGAAGATGCTATCGGTCGCTCATCTGTTCCAGACGAACTTGCAGCTATGATCAGCCGTTCTGGACCAACAAAAGGGACAACTCGGAAATAGGTTTTTAAATCATACCATGGTGCCCAAAATTAAAAAATACATTTTATATATTAAGGTTTATTTGACCGTAAACGTCATTTTACGACCATTATACATTTAACTTTTTTTTCTAAGAGACTAATCCTGGAGGCTTTTATTAATGGCAACAGTCTATAAGTGGTCAGGCAAAACATTAAGAGGAACAATACAATCCGGGGAGGTAACTGCTGAGAACAAAGAAGGCGTTGCAGCCATACTCAGAAAACAGAGAATTACTCCCACTAAAATAAGTCCAAAACAGACAGAGCTTTTCGGAGGCTTATTTGCAGGGATGGGCCATGTTAGTTCAAAGGACATTGTGGTTTTTACCAGGCAGTTCGCCACAATGATAGATGCAGGGCTGCCCCTGGTCCAGGCGCTTGATATTCTTTCAAAACAGACGGAAAGCAAGACTTTGGCCTCGGTAATAGGCCAGGTGAAAAACGATGTCGAAGGTGGCGCCACGTATGCCGATGCCCTGAAAAAACATACCAAGGTATTTGATGAACTCTATGTCAACATGGTGGCAGCCGGTGAAACAGGTGGTATTCTTGACACTATTTTAAATCGCCTGGCTGGCTATATAGAAAAATCTATGAAGCTTAAGAAAAAAGTTAAGGGTGCTCTTATCTATCCGGCTGTTATAACAACAGTGGCTGTTGGGGTTATTACTGTCATCATGATTTTTGTTATCCCAACTTTCAGTCAGATGTTTGCGTCTATGGGAGGAACTCTTCCGGTGCCAACACGAATTATTATGGAAATGAGCGGTTTTCTTGGCGGAACAGGAGGGTTATTACTGTTTGCAGCTATTATTGCTATTATTATCGGCGTTATCCAATCTCGTAGGACTGAGAAGGGGAAACATTTCTTTGATAAAATTCTCCTTAAGTCTCCAATCTTCGGCCTGCTTCTCAAAAAGGTTGCTGTAGCGAAGTTTACGCGTACACTTGGAACACTGATAAGCAGTGGTGTGCCTATTCTGGAAGGCCTTGACATCTGCGCCAAGACGTCTGGGAATAAGGTTCTTGAGTATGCTGTGGGAGATGTTCGCAAGGCCGTCTCTGAGGGAAAAACGATCTCTGAACCCCTCATGAAAACAGGTGTCTTCCCCCCGATGGTGAACCAAATGATATCAGTGGGCGAATCTACAGGAGCCTTAGACTCCATGCTCTCCAAAATAGCCGACTTCTACGACGACGAAGTGGACAATACTGTAAATAACCTGACATCTATGATGGAACCTTTATTAATGGTCTTTCTTGGTGGCTCTATTGGTTTCATCGTTATTGCTATGTATATGCCGATTTTTAAAATGATAACTCTTATTGATTAATTCCGGTCTTATGCCGACAGGGCAACTGGATTCCAAGCTTAAAGCCCTGATTCTTTACAGGGTTTTATTTATTACCCTTCTGTTAGGATCTTCTGTTTTTTTCGATGCTGTTTCCACACGTATTCCGTACCCAGGTGTTCTCTCTGCCTTTATAATTGCGCTATACGGCTTAACAATAGTATATGGCCTTTTATTTAGCAAGCTGAAAAATAGCGTCGGCTTTGCCTATGCACAGCTTGTTGGAGACATTATCGCCGAGGCGGTTCTTGTTTATCTAAGCGGAGGAATAGAGAGCTGGTTCTCCTTCACTTTTCTCTTAACCATATTGTCGGCCAGCATAATATTGCACGGCAAGGCAGGGTACTTAATATCTTCTCTTGCAACTATAACGTACGGAGCTCTACTGGGCCTGCAATCAAACAGTCTTCTTCTGTCTAGCCCGGAAAATTTTTCAGCAGCCGACTATCTATACAATGTTTTTGTTCATCTGCTGGCCTTTTACAGCATGGGTTTTCTTTCTTCTCAACTTGCGGACCGCTTAAGAAGAGTAACCGAAAACCTGGAAAAGACGGATTTGGATCTGTCGGACCTGAAAGCATTTAGCCGGGACGTAATTGAGTTTATTCCTGTTGGACTCATAACCGCAGATGCTGAAGGAAATGCATTGACTGCTAATTCGGCGGCAAAAAGGATTCTCGGGCATTCGGTTGAGGCGATTGAAGGAAAAGTTCTTACTGATCTGTTTCCTTTTATCTCTCTTGAAGAGGGTTATGATGAAAGAATCGAGGGGAAAATAGAGGATGATGGAACTATCCGGGTTATAGGTCTTAGTATTTCACCGCTTAAAAACAGGATGGGAGAGGCTGTGGGTCGGATAGTTATATTCCGTGATTTGACAAAAATAAGAGCTATGGAAATCGATATGCAGAAGCGTAAGCAACTGGCCGCAGTAGGAGAGCTTTCAGCTTGGATAGCACACGAACTACGCAATCCTCTGGCCTCGCTTAAAAGCTCTATTGAGATGCTGCGCGAGGAAAAAGAACCCAGTAGATATTCCTTCCAGTTAATGGATATTGCAGTTAAAGAGATGGATCGTCTAGATGGAATTATCACGGATTTTCTCATTTACGCAAGACCCAAGCCGCTCAGTAAATTGACTTTTGACCTAGTTGAAGTGCTTAAGGAAATATCTATAGTTTTCGGTTACAGAAAGGATATTCGCATTGTTGACTCAATTCGTGATAAATTGACAATTAACGGAGATCCTGATCAACTGAAGCAAGTTTTTCTGAATCTGCTGCTAAACGCTGTAGAAGCTATGCCGGGTGGCGGAGATATATATTTTGAAGCCGAAAAACAGAGCGACAGCCTTGAAATACGTATAAAAGATTCGGGTATGGGTATCCCTGAGGAAAACCTTGATAAGGTTTTCTATCCCTATTTTTCTACCAAGGATAAGGGGACAGGTCTGGGACTGGCTATTGCATACAGGATAGTAGAAGAACACCATGGCTTACTCCAAGCAGCGTCACCGCCTGAGGGAGGGGCTGTTTTTACTGTGAGATTGCCAGTATAACCAATAAATGCGCAAAAAAATACTTATAGTAGATGATGAACAAAGCATGCGGGAAGTGCTAGGAATTCTCCTGGAGAAGGAGGGCACTTGTTAACAGCCTCATCAATACCAATGCATCACGCGTAATGCCCTCGCACGCGC
>CAYWZR010000099.1:0-8743 GCA_964462885.1 uncultured Nitrospirota bacterium | reverse complement strand
CAGATGCGTGAGGACAAAAAATTACAAGAAGTTGTCCGTGCCCGCTATGGCACAGATCAGCCCAAGGGGTCTGCGATTATAAAGGATGATGAAAGATGTATCCGATGCGGTTTTTGTGCCAAGCGTTGTCCTACAGGTGCAATTACTATGGAACGTTTCGAGGAAGAGGAGGTATTGGTTTGAGCAGTGAAAAGCACGATCGGCGTGATTTTCTTAGTTATCTCGGGTGGTTTGCCACCCTTGGAACCTTTGGCGGGATTTCAGTAGCTTCTGGTAGATATATGGTTCCCAATATTCTTTATGAGCCGCCAAAATCATATAAGATCGGTAAGCCGCAAGACTATCCAGAGGGAGTAAATTTTCTTCCGGACAAAAGGATATTTGTGGTCAACAGCGGCGGCAAGTATAAAGTGATCTCTGCTGTATGCACGCATATGGGCTGTACTCCACGCTGGATTGCAGAGAGAGATCGTTGGGAATGTCCATGCCATGGAAGTATTTTTAACGAAAAAGGGGTTGTAATCGCCGGTCCGGCGCCTAGGCCTCTGCCATGGTATGAGGTTACTCTGGGAAGTGATAACAAGCTTTTTGTAAATGAAGACCGGATTGTTCCTTTCTCCCAGGTCTTAACCATAACGGCATGAACAATATAAAAGAAAAGGCATAACTATCTTATATAGGGAACGAATATCATGATCGAAAAAATAAAAAACCTAATATTTCAGAACCGATTTTGGAAATCGGTTTTCCGCCACGGAATGCCTGTAAATACAAGACTCCGTTCCGAGGTTGTTACAAGTAATCTTTTTCTTCATATTCATCCGGTCAAGGTATACAAAGATTCCTTGCGTTTTAAGAAGACACTCGGGCTTGGATTGATAAGTCTTTACTTGTTTTTTATTTTGTGTATTACCGGAATCCTGCTGATGTTTTACTACATCCCGCATGTACAGCGAGCTTATCAGGATATGAAGGATCTTGAGTTTGCTGTCAGCTTTGGCATGATACTCCGAAATATGCACCGCTGGGGAGCGCACAGTATGGTCGCGCTTGTATTTCTGCATATGTGCCGGGTTTTTTATACAGCAGGGTATCGGCAGCCCAGGGAGTTTAACTGGGGAGTTGGAGTGATACTGTTTGTTTGTACCCTGGCTTTAAGTCTGACCGGATATCTTTTACCGTGGGATCAACTGGCATTTTGGGCTATTACTATTGTGGTAAATCTGATTGATACGATGCCGATTATCGGGGATGACATGAGATATCTGGTGGTTGGTGGAACTCTTGTCGGGCAGAATGCCTTGATTCGTTTTTATGTAATGCATGTCATGGTGCTGCCTTTGATTACAAGCATACTGGTAGGAGTGCATTTTTGGAGAATCCGAAAGGATGGCGGTTTGGCCAGGCCTGAGGAATAAAATTAGGAAATTTAGGAAAGATAGCTGAGGACTGAGTAAAAAGGAGGAATAAATGCCAGTGTCTGATGAACAGAGAATGGCCGAGCAGGAAAAGGATCTTAAATCATATGGTCTGATGAACCTGGTTGAGGGGGAGAGTCCACAGGTTGGCAAAGCGCCTGAAGAGATGACTACCACCTGGCCACATCTTCTTATAAAAGAGTTGAATCTTTTCTACTTGGTGATGATTTTTATTATGGGAATGTCGGTGTTTTTTAATGCGCCACTTGAAGAAATGGCCAATCCGTCGGTAACACCTAATCCGGCCAAAGCCCCATGGTATTTTCTTGGCCTTCAGGAACTGCTGTCGTGGGGACCGCCTTTCTGGGGTGGTATTTTTGTGCCGACAGTTGGTGTTATCGTTCTTATTCTGGTGCCGTATATCGACCGAAGTCGCATTGGAACCGGAGTCTGGTTTCATCCCAGCCGAAGGCTATACAACGTATTGTTTACTATATTTGTAGTTGTCTTTATAGGCCTGATTATTGTTGGTACTTTTATGAGAGGTCCGATATGGGGTTTTTATTGGCCTTGGGAGCCGTGGCCTACTCACTAAAAAAAAAGCTGGAAAAACGCTGAAAAAAACTGAAAAAAATTAAACAAAAAGGAATCAGGTGTGTTGTTAATACCGGGCGGCTTTTGTCTGTGTGAATTTCGATAGGGGTAAGAATGAAACGTATATTTGTATTTTTGAGTTTTTTAATTCTTCTGTTTTATGTTTGGCAGATATGGAAGGACTATAACCGACCGTATCTTTCTTATCAAAAAGAATTTAAAGAGCTTTTGAAAGAGAAGGGTGGAGATGAGGCAGAACTTGACGATGTTAAGTTTGTTGTTAGGCAGCGATGGCTTGAGAAATTAAATCGCGTTGATCGTTGTGAGACATGCCATCTGGGTGTTGAGGATCCTAGGTTTGCCGATGCTCCTCAACCTTACACGACACATCCTAATGCAGACAAACATTCCTTCGAGACTTTCGGCTGTACCATATGTCATGGCGGTCAGGGTCTGGCTACGTCGGTCGAGGATGCTCATGGTCCTACAGAGGATTGGTACGAGGCTATTACTAATGAGAACTTTATGGAGAACTCATGCTCAACGTGTCACGGAGATTTTATTGAAGAACAGGCTCCGGTTCTTGCCAGGGGACGTACGATGTTTAAGGAGTACGGCTGCCGCGGCTGTCACAATGTTCAAGGAATAGAAAGGGTAAAAGTCGGCCCACCATTAGTTAAAATTGGAGAGAAGGTAAAAATTGACTGGCTTTACAGATGGCTGCAGGATCCACAGATGTATCTGCCAGAGACAAAGATGCCGAACTTCAAGTTTTCGGAAGAGGATGCGGCAGATATCACTCGTTTTCTTATCCCTCGTGTCAGGTCTGAAGAGGCTGATCTGATTAAAGGAGGATCTTACGCCAGAGGAAAACGGATTTTGAGTGAGTCACGTTGTGTGACTTGTCATTCATTCGAAGGAAAAGGCGGTGATATCGGACCTGATCTTGCCAAGGTTTCGTCAAAGGCTTACCCTGAATGGCTTTTCGAGTGGATTAAAAATCCACGGGCGATGAGATCTAACACACTGATGCCGGCTTATGGCTTTAGTGATCAGGATATTCGCGATCTAGTAGCTTTTATTGTTGAAGAGTATATAGATTTGGAACTGGAAGACGATATTATCCAGCAAAATATGCAGCGTGTTGAATCGGCAAACGTAGGCCGCGGCAAGGAACTGATCGAGAAATATGGCTGTACCGGATGCCATGAGATAGAGGGCGTGGAAGATCGTGGTGAAATCGGTCTGGATCTTACAGCAGTCGGAGATTCACATATCAGCCGTATGGATTTTGGCGACATCGAGGTCTCTCACGAGGACCACACAGTTCCAAACTGGCTTTATAACAAGATGAAAAATCCAAGGCTCTTTAAAGCCGGACTGAAGATGCCTGATTTTACTTTCAGTGATCTGGAAGCAGAGGCTCTAACGACTTATCTTATGAGTCGTAGTAAAGAGGCTGTGCCTGCATCCTATCATCTGCATCTTGGAGAGCATCCGTCAGATTATAATCCGCAGGGTGAATTTGGTGAAGTTCTGGATAAATACAGATGCCTTGTCTGTCATACAATAAATGGTAAAGGCGGGGATTTAGCTCCGGATATTTCGACTGAAGGAAGCCGGGTAAAAAAGAAGTGGCTAAAAGAGTTTATGAAGACACCTTATGCCATTCGTCCGATACTTGTAGAGCGTATGCCCAGGTTAAAAATTTCTGAACCAGAAGTAGATACACTCTATTCCTATTTCAGGACAACACTTGTTGACGACAGGGTCGAGAAACTTGCTGGTGTGGTTAAGGGTATGTCACTTAAAGATCCCAGAGTGATAAGTATGGGTAAGGATCTTTATTATAATGAATATGCCTGTAATGCCTGTCACCAGGTTAACCTTCAGGGCGGCACTATCGGACCTGACCTTACATCAGTCGGCAAGCGGCTTAGAACCGAGTGGATCGTTTACTACTTGAAAAATCCAAAGGCATTTCTTAAGCGCTCGGTAGAACCTGTATACGATTTTACAGATAAAGAGGTCGAGGCGTTGACGGCATTCCTGATAAACGCCAAGGAGAAAAAATAATGTCAAAAGTGTCAATAATGTCAAAAAGGATACTCATTATAATATGCAGTGTATTTTTCACACCAATGCTCATCTGGTTATCGGCCCAGACTGTTTTGGGCTCGGATGAAGAACATGCAGAGACATCAGGTTTTCTGTTTCCGCAAAAACATTCAACGAATTTAAATCGTGAGCAACAGCGGGGTGAGCAGATGTATCAGTACTATTGCGCTCTTTGTCACGGGAAGACAGGCAAGGGTAATGGATTTAATTCCTTTAACATGAGTGTGCCTCCAGCCAATCATACAGATGCAGTTGTGATGGCCACGTTGTCTGATACTCAAATTCACCAGGTGATTAAAGAGGGCGGCCCATCATTAGGCCGTTCTCCAATGATGCCGCCTTGGGGGAAAGTCATAAATGATTCTGAAATCAACAGCCTTGTGGCTTTTATCAGAACTCTTGTGAAACCTGAAAAATAATCTGAAAAAATAAAAATTATACTCCACAGTGGACAGAGGCTAAGAGAGTGGCAATCATTTGATTGCCACTCTTATTTTTCGTCCTAACTCTCTGTCATACCAAAATGATAACGTCCTAAACTTTGCACATTAAACCAGGGGAACTTTAGCCTAAATAATCTCACTTACACTCTTCCATCTGCGGTTAAAAAGAAAACCACAGAAGGAGTAAGGCGGTAAGCTTTATGGCATCACTAAAACTTGTACTGGTACTGTGCTGTCTATTGTTGTTGCGTTACCTAGCTGACCAAACCTGTTATTTCCCCATGCCCAGACCGTGCCGTCGGCTTTAAGTGCGAGGGTATGGGAACCTCCTCCCTCGATTCCAATTACATCTGTGAGGCCGGATACTTGCACCGGAGTGGACCTGTCATTTCTAGTTCCGTCCCCCAACTGGCCATATAGGTTTCCTCCCCACGTCCAGAGTGTGCCGTCGGTTGTGAGTGCGAGGGTGTGATTACCTCCTCCCTCGATTTCAACTACATCTGTGAGGCCGGATACTTGTACCGGGGTGGATCTGTCATTTCTAGTTCCGTCGCCTAACTGGCCGTATTGGTTCCTTCCCCACGCCCAGACCGTTCCGTCGGCTTTGAGTGCAATTGTGTGATCCCTTCCGGCGGAAATAGAGGTTACCTCTGTAAGACCGGATACCTGTAACGGAATGGTGCTGTCATTTCTTGTTCCGTTTCCCAGTTGGCCGGAGAAATTCAGTCCCCACGCCCAGACTGTGCCGTCGGCTTTGAGGGCAATTGTGTGATCCCCTCCGGCGGCGATAGAGGTTACCTCTGTAAGACCGGATACTTGTAATGGGGTGGTGCTGCAAGGATAACTATAATAAAGACATGTTTCAGTCGTTATTTCCCCCAATTGGCCGTATTGGTTACTTCCCCACGCCCAGATCGTGCCGTTGTTTTTCAGCATAATTGTGTGGTTACCTCCGCTCACGATTACTGTTATATCCCTGAGGAAGTTGGCGCACGGATCAGTCTCGCCGGAAGCGCATACCTGTACCGGAATGAAGCTGTCAGTTCCCGTTCCGTTACCCAGTTGTCCATATCCGTTAGCTCCCCACGTCCAGACTGTACCATTGTTTTTTAACGCGATCGTCTGACCATTAGCCATGTTATCCCCGGAGTTTTCTATGGCGATTACGTCTGTGAGGCTGCTTACCTGTACAGGCGTAGTGCTGCAAGGGAAGCTATTATAAAAGCATAATTCGGTTGTTTCCGTTCCCAGTTGACCAACACTGTTAGATCCCCAGGCCCAAATCATGCCGTCGCTTTTAAGCGCAATGGAGTGATCTCCTCCTCCCGCAATGGCAGTGGTATCTGTAAACGATTTGGAGCATATCACTGATACGTTGGTTACATCCGCACCGTTAATTCTTCCACTGTTGATGTCCATAGTTCTACATGACTGACCATCTGGTTGGGTTAAAAATTCTATATCGTAAACAGCCAAGTCCTCAAGCGCAGTTGCAAAGATAAACGGACCGTTTTCTGTGATTATCAGGTCGTCCCCACCGTTGTTTTGAAGTATCAGCGTTCCGGTTGTAAGTCCGCTAATTATGCCACTTACGTTGAAGGTGCCGGTTACTTTGCTTCTTACCTCCACAGGTTTGGTGCTGCAATCAAAAGGACCTACATAACTTTCATAGCATGTTTCAGTTGTTGTGACTCCAAGTTGACCGCTTGTATTGTCTCCCCACGCCCAGATGCCGTCGGTTTTAAGCGCAACGGTATGTACCCATCCGGCAGCGATAGCGGTGACATCCGTAAGGTTGCTCACCTGTACAGGCAGGGTGGAACAAAGCATATGACTAACCGCTTCTTTTCCAAAGCTTATAGAACATATTTCAGTTGTTTCTACTCCCAGCTGACCTTGTTCGTTACTCCCCCACCCCCAGACAGTGCCATCATTTTTAAGAGCTATGGAATGTTCCGTATACCAATCTCGACCGCCTGCAGCAATAGCAGTTACGCCCGTGAGACCGAGCACTTGTATCGGAGTTGTGCTGTCTTCTGTTGTTCCGAATGGCCAAGATGTTCCGTCTCCCAGTTGACCAATACTATTAGATCCCCAGGCCCAAACTGTGCCATTGGTTTTGAGTGCAAGGGTATGACGGCCTCCTGCAGCAATAGCAGTTATATTTGTAAGGTCGTTTACTTGTGTAGGAGTTACGCTGTTTGTAGATGTTCCGTCTCCCAGTTGACTAACACTGTTGTCTCCCCATATCCAAACTGTACCGTTGCTTTTAAGAGCAACAGTATGGAAAGCTCCCCCGGCAATGGCTATTACGTCTGTAAGTCCGCTTACCTGCACAGGCGTGGTGGAGCAGTAGGAGATTATAGAGTCAAACTCACATTCTTCGATTGTTTCTACTCCCAGCTGGCCTGCAATGTTATATCCCCACGTCCACACCGTTCTGTCGGCTTTAAGGGCAATGGTATGAGCGCCTCCAGCGGCGACAGAAACAACATTTGTAAGTCCGATTACTTGTATCGGCTTAGTTTTGTCTGTTTTTGTTCCGTCACCTAACTGTCCAGTGCTATTATCTCCCCATGTCCACACTGTGCCGTCGACTTTAAGAGCGACTGTATGGGAGTTTTTTGTCCGGTAGGAATTATAACCTCCTGCTGCGATGGCTGTTATGTCGGTAAGTTCACTTGCCTGTATTGGAGCCGGGCTGTCTATCGTTGTACCGTCACCCAACTGTCCAGTGTTGTTATCTCCCCATGTCCACACTGTGCCGTCTGATTTAAGCTCAACGCTATGGATACCCCCGCCAGCAATGTAGTTGTGAAAAGAGGAACAGATAATTGTTATGTCAGTTATGTCAGCACCGTTTATTGTTCCGCTGCCGTTATTGACCCGGCAAGGCTGATTCTCAGGCTGAATTAAAATAGTAACATCGTAGGTTGTCAGGTTTTGAATTGGTGTAGAAAAGGTGAAAATGCCGTTTGCAGTAATTTCAAGATCATCTCTGCCGTTGTTTAAAAGTACAACTTTTTCACCATCGGCAAGTTTGCTTATTGTGCCGCCTACTTTGTAAGAAACTACGGGAGAGTGATGCTTATGATGATCTCTTAGCTTTATTCTCTTGGAACGTGCCTCTGCAACACCTCCGACAATCCACAAACCGGCAAAAAGAAGAACAAACAAACCCATTAAAATCTTAAACCGTTTTTTTCTCATCCTTTTTTCCATCTCAACCCCTCCTTGAATAATTTATTTCATAACTCAGGTTATAATACTCCCCAAAAGTTGTAGTGAGTAATTAAGGTATAAAATAGTCTGTCAAAATCCGAAGGATTAATTGTTTATGAAATTTGTAATAGCCATATGGAAATGTGGAAAATTACTTACTCCACCTAATGGCCTGCTATTATATGTTTTTATTGCGTAGCTTGGGTTTAATACCCCCCTCTGCTTGCAGCGGGTATTTTTATTTGTAATAAAAAAATAGGGGGATACTCTAATGAGTATTAACGTAACATTTGTTGAACGTAGAAAAGTACTTGATCGTAGTAGTATACGATCACTCAAGATTACCGTCCTGTGTGTGTGTGTGATCATCTTGACCTCATACGCTTGTGGACCTATTTCCGACTCGATCAGCATTCCTACCAACGCCAAAGAGGCATCCCTTGTTTTCTTGGGCACCGTTGTCAAACCGGTTGACGGCGGAACCAAAGATGCTCGAGCTGTCCGTGTCGACCAGGTATACTTCCAGCGGGGCACATTTGACGACCCAACTGGATCAGAGGTGATTGTCTTTGGTAAAGACCTTCCGGCCAACGGCCTTTACGTTTTTCACGTGGAGCCATTTCAGTTTGGTTCTCAGATTCAGGCGGAGCTGAAGTATGCAGAACCACGCAAGTCGTACACGAAAGAGGATGTGAAGCAGCTAAGGCATGCCAAGAGGAAACTTGAGATTCTCAAACGGGTCAAGGGTGCTGACTTGATTTTTGTCGGTTTGGTGGAGTCCACTCGTCCACGACAGGGTGAAAAACTGGCCGAGAGCGAGCATGACCCGATCTTCACCTGGGCCACTGCAAAGGTTGGCGAAAGTCTTTTGGGCCAGGTTGATGGTACTAACGTGGAGTTCTTGTTCGCCGCCAGTAAAGATGTGCATTGGTGGCGCTCGCCAAAGCC
>CAYWZR010000098.1:0-8782 GCA_964462885.1 uncultured Nitrospirota bacterium | reverse complement strand
GCTGGCATCACAGTTCCTTCGATTACTGTAGATTTACGTGGTATCCGGTTTGAACAAAGACGAAATCAGGGTAACATAGAGTTTCGTTATGAGCGTGGAGTACTGACAATACAAACATCCAACCTGATATTTATATCCAACAGGCTGAATGGATGTGAGCGGCGAATTTTGATTGAGCACGAACTCGATCATGTCCGGGATTATGAGCGGTTGAATGAAAGATTGATGATAAGAATTCAAAGCAATGCTTTTTTGATGTCTGTTTTTGTTGAGCGGCAATGGTTTCCACGAAGCAGTTTTGACATCATTCAAACCAGCATTCGTGAGGCATGTTACAAAATTCATCGCAACTTTACTGCCGAAGCTTCACGGCGGCGGGATACGCCTGCAGAATATCAGAGAATTCGCAACCGCATCAGATCCACTTGCGGAAGAGGTCGTCGCCGCAGTCTGCAACCACGCCGAAGGACCTAACACTCGCTTAAAAAAAAGTCATTTATGCAGTATTTTAGGTTGTTTTATATTATCAATCAGGCTATCTATAAAACTATTTTATGAAAAATAATGATACAAACGACCGCAGTATGCTTCGCAGAGTCTACCTGCTACCGATTATTACAATTGTGGTACTGGCCTTGGGATGGCTGATATTTGCAGTTAATGCGCCATTATTCCTCTGGATTAACGGGCATCACTCTGGCTGGTTGGATACCATAATGGCCCATATCACTTCGCTGGGAGATGGATTGATACTTTGCCTGTTGCTGTTTTTTATGATGCCAAAACGTGCTGATCTCACCATTTTATGCATAGAGGCGTATATTACATCAGGCCTGGCTGTAAACATCTTGAAACCTATGTTTAATCTGCCACGTCCGCCAGCGGTATTCTCTCCGGAACTCATTCACGTGATAGGCTCGGCTTATAAAGCAGGAAGTTTTCCGTCTGGACATACTGCTTCATCTGTGGCTGCAGGTATAGCTCTATTTCTGCTTTTGCGGTCCTCTATTTTACGATGGTGCGCCATTGTACTGGGATTAATGGCCGGGTACTCTCGTATATATGTGGGAGTACACTTCCCGCTGGATGTATATGCAGGCGGACTCCTGGGAGCTGTGGCCGCATGGGTAGCAGCACATAGGCAGGAAAAAGTTTGGAAGTGGCTTACCAATCTCTCACCAAAAGGACGTCGAATATTACGCGGCGGAACCATGGGACTTATGTTTGCCGCCGCTTGCTATCTGCTGTTGTGGTATCCTCAAATAATGCCTGGAGTTGAATTCAGTGCAAAACTTCTTGGGGCAAGTGCTGCACTAATGGCGATTTATCAAATACTGAAAAACGCCGACGATTTCGGCATTCGAGGTAGGCTTTGAAAAAACAGGTCCTTACCGGTCTGGACCTTCTTGGTAGGAGGTGGCCGAAATCCTTAAATGGCTGCCGCATTGGACTTCTGGCGCACCCGGCTTCTGTCAACCATCGGTTTCGGCATGCTGTTGATATCTTCCTGGAATCCAAACACTTTCAATTAACCGCCCTGTTTGGTCCTCAGCATGGCTTTATGGGACAGACACAGGACAACATGGTAGAGTGGCAAAGCTACCGTGATCGTAAAACCAACCTTTCGGTTTTCAGCCTCTACGGAGCCACCAGGAAACCCTCGGCTAGAATGCTTAAAAATATCGATGTCCTGGCCGTAGATCTACAAGATGTTGGAGCTAGGTACTATACATTTATCTGGACTTTAGACCTCTGTATGGAGGCAGCCGAAGTCTACGGCATACCGGTTGTGGTTCTGGATAGACCTAACCCAATTGGAGGCAGGATTATCGAGGGACCGGTGCTTGATCCCGAGTGGACCTCGTTTGTGGGACGCCGGCCTTTGCCTGTACGGCATGGGATGACGATCGGCGAAATAGCATTGTATTTGAAAGAAGAATTTTTTCAACGCCTGCAACTCCATGTGATTAAGATGGAAGGATGGAAGCGTGACTTCTGGTTTGACGAGACAGGTCTTCCCTGGGTATCGCCTTCACCTAACATGCCTACCCAAAACACAGCAACTGTCTATCCAGGCTTCTGCCTCCTTGAGGGTACGAACATTAGCGAGGGTCGTGGAACGACGAGACCATTTGAGTTTTTCGGTGCTCCCTTTATCGATTCTGAACGGCTTGTTAGCCACCTCAAAGAGTTTTTTAAACTTCCGGGAGTTGCCTTCAGAGGCATCTCGTTTCAGCCGGAATTCCAGAAACACGCTGGCAAACTCTGCGGAGGCGCGCAGATACATATAACATCGCCAGCTCGATTCAAACCATTTAAAACCGCTGTTGCTGTTTTAAAAACTATTCGCGAACTTTATCCTACAAAGTTCAGATGGAAACAGCCTCCGTATGAGTACGAGAAAAAAAAGATGCCTATAGATATTCTTGCAGGTAGCGACAGACTTAGAATGGAAATAGATTCAGGAGTTGACTTGAAAGACATGGAAGCGTGGTGGCTAAGGCAGATTGCAGAGTTCAGGAAAAATCAGTTTAAAAAATACAGGTTGTATTGATTAAGGAAAGATATATGATAATGCCTTGAGTTTAGCTGATTCGATCGGTCCGATTAGTCTGATAGGTTCTATTGGTCTGATCAGAGCTAATCCTATAGCGCAGATTCAGCAAAAGAGCAATAGAGCAAGAAAATTGGGTTTGACCTTCACTTATCCAGTACTTCACGCAGTTTGTTTGTCAGAGTGCCTGGAGTCAGCGGTTTTTGAAGAAAGTTTTTTTCGTGTCCTGATGATTTTGCGCGATCAGCAATTACACTGTCGGCATAACCGGACATGAAAATCACCTTTATTTCCGGCCAATCAGCCTCCAGTGTCTCGGCAAGTTCCAGTCCATTCATGCCGGGCATTACCATATCGACCAGCAAAAGATCGACAGAATCCTCTGTAGTGGCGCTTACCTGTAATGCCTCCTCGCCACATGAGGCTTCTAAAGTTCGGTATCCCAGAGGTTGTAGCACATCAATAATCAACCTGCGTATTCCAGGCTCATCATCAACCACTAACACGGTCTCTATTCCGTGAGCGTTAACAACCGATACTTTCTTGTCCGTCTTTGTTTCCTTGTCGTCAACAATCGAAAGGTAGATCTTAAATGTTGTCCCCTTACCTGGTTCGCTATATACCCATATACCACCCTTATGCTGCTTGATAATGCCGTACACAGTTGCCAGCCCCAAGCCAGTCCCCTCTCCCAGTTCCTTGGTGGTAAAAAAGGGTTCAAATATCCTCTCTCTGATTTCATAGCTCATGCCATCGCCGGTGTCGGTTACCGACAACACCACGTAAACACCTGAGGTTATTCCTCCGTGTCTTTGTGCATGCTGTTTATCAAGCTCCTCCACCGAAGTTTCAATGGTAAGAGTTCCTCCGCATGGCATAGCATCCCGGGCGTTAACTGCCAGGTTCATTAAAACCTGTTCCAGTTGGCCCGGGTCTGCCAGTACATTTGGAAGCTGAGGCTTCATTTTGAATTTTAAAAACACGTCTGTGCCGATCACTCTGGCAAGTATTTTCTCCATATTATTCACTACTGAGTTAAGGTTGACTACATTTATCTCTAATACCTGTTTACGACTAAATGCCAACAACTGTCTGGTAAGAACCGCTGCTTTTTCCCCTGCTGAGCAGATTATCTCCATCTTTTCAATGGCCGGATGATCTTCTGGAAGATCCATTAAAACAAGTTCTCCATACCCAAGTATGGCTGTTAATAAATTATTGAAATCATGTGCAACTCCACCTGCCAGCCTGCCAACCGACTCCATCTTTTGTGCCTGGAGAAGTTGCTCCTGAAGCTTTTGCTTTTCTTCCTCAGCCTGCTTCCTTTCCGTTATCTCACGCGTAACGCCGAGAATGCCGATAGGCATTCCCTTATGATCGCGTAAAAGCGAAGTATTGACTTCTGCATGAGCAGTAGAGCCATCCTTGCGCAGATACTCCAGCTCCAGCGTACGGGTTCTGAAAGAATCAGACAACTTCGAATCTTCAGCTATTTGTTCCCGAAAAGAATTTAATGCAATTTTTGCAGAATCGGCACTCAAAAATTCACTAACATCCAAAACCGACATTTCCGTTGGAGTATAGCCCAGCAACCGCTTGATAGAGGGACTGACATATGTAAACTGTAAATTCAGGTCAATAGTCCAGATACAGTCTGTTACGTTTTCGGCAAGTAAACGATATTTAGCCTCGCTCTCCCTGAGCGCCGCTTCGGTCAGTCTACGTTCATTCATTTCCTTCTGTAGTTCTGCCATTCGATCATCTACAAGTTTTTCAAGTTTTTCCCGGTATTCTTTTAATTCTTCCTCCACCCGTTTTCGGGTAATTGCATTTTTTACCGTTATAGGAAGAGTTTTGAGATAGCTACCCTCGGAGTCTTTTATTAGATAGTCATAGGCCCCTTCCTTCATGGCTCGAATCGCTACTTCAACATCTCCTATATTGGTTACTACAATAATCGGAATATCCCCGGCTTTATCAAATAGATCAAATGCATTGCCATCTTTCAGGAGATAATCTATTACCACTGCATCAAATCTTTCCGATTTTAAAATTTCAGATGCTTCCATGACCGATCCGACCATTTCATAGTCGTAGGGAAAATGTCCTTTACGTACAAAACGTTCAAAGGCCATCTGATCGACCTTGTCGTCTTCAATGACTAAGATTTTGCCTTTATTTTTGTCCATAAATTATTTCCGGATAATTCGTTAGTGAACTACAAAAAATCGATATCAGAGCCCACCAATTGTTTCAGCACAGATCGATATTTCTGACTGGTTTTCTCAATAATTTCCTCTGGCAGAACAGGACCTGGTGGAGTTTTATTCCAATCCAAAGTTTCCAGATAGTCACGAACAAACTGTTTGTCATAGCTTTTCTGAGATTGACCAGATTTGTAGTCATCTTTCGGCCAAAATCTTGATGAATCCGGTGTTAGTATCTCATCGATCAGAATAAGTTCATCCTCAAACATACCGAATTCTAACTTGGTGTCGGCTATGAGAATACCTCTTGATTCTGCGTACTGCCTGGCACGTAAATATATAGCAATGCTAATGTCACGAACCTTCTGAGCAACGTCCATACCCACTAACCTAACGGCCTCGTCAAAAACAATGTTTTCATCATGCCCTTCTTCGGCCTTTGTAGAGGGTGTAAATATAGGTTCATCCAGCCTGTCCGACTCGCAAAGATTCTCAGGCAGAGAAATTCCACAAATATTGCCTGTTTTTCGATAGTCCTTCCATCCGGAACCTGTTATATATCCACGAACTATGCATTCTATCGGTAAGGGGAAGGCCTTTTTTACAAGCATTATACGCCCTTCCAGTGTCTCTTTGTCTGAGTGAAATACATGCGGCAGATCAGAAACATTCGTGGAAATAAGATGGTTAGGAATAATGTCCTCCATTTTCTTGAACCAGAATGCAGAAATCTGCGTAAGAACCTTACCTTTTTCCGGGATTCCGCTTGGAAGAATCACGTCAAATGCTGAAATTCTGTCTGTAGCAACTATTAAAAGATCGTCCCCTGCATTGTAGATATCCCTGACCTTTCCCCTTTTGGGAAAACCTGCTCCTTCAATATTAGTTTCAAATACTAGCACTTGTTCAACCCCTCCAAAATATTGTAGGGGCGGGTTTTAAATCCGCCCCCTGCTGTCGTCTCCCGCGCGAGGGAGGTAGATTCAGAAATTATAATGACAGCAGTGCTTAGTTGTAAACCTTTTTCAGCCATATCTGAAAATCTTAAAAATAGATTTGCATGCAATAATTAATGTAATAAGATTAGGACAATGAAAAACAAAGGATGAATATGGCCGACCTAATCGACCTAATTCACAACAGCCCCCAACACTCTGGAAAGAATCTCTCCTAGTTGCTCAACCTGATAAGGCTTTGCTATTACCCCATAGAAACCAAGCTCTCGGTAGTTCGCCATTACATCATCGCTAGAATAACCGCTTGAAACAATTGCTTTGACCTCGGGATCTATCTCCATGAGTCTGGAAACAGCCTCTTTGCCTCCCATACCTCCTGGAATTGTCAAATCCATAATAACCGCATCAAAAGGGTGCTCTGATGTAAGGGCATTTTTATAGACCTCAATGGTTTCTCCGCCGTCTTTAGCGTAATAGGGTTCGTATCCCATGTACTCAAGCATCATGCCGACAACATCTCTGACTGTCTGTTCATCATCCATTATAAGAATTCTTCCAGCGCCGAAAATCCGTCTGTCAGTTCGACCGTTTTCCTCTTTATTTTCAATATGTGAGGTAGAAGCCGGTAAATATATATGGAATGTCGTTCCCAGATCCACAGTAGATTCAACCGTTAGGTGGCCGTTATGGCGATTGATAATCGAGTAACAGCTAGCAAGTCCCAGCCCGTTTCCGGCAGCCTTGGTGGTAAAATAGGGATCAAATATCTTATCAAGGCATTTTTCCGGAATTCCGATTCCCTGATCTCTGATCGAAATCTTTACATAGTTTCCGATTGCCAGCGGAAGACTTGTTCCTGCCTGAATTGTTATATCTCTGGCATTGACGTTTATGGTGCCACCTTCGGGCATAGCCTGGTCTGCGTTGATGATCAGATTATTTATGACTTGACTCATCTGCCCCACATCAACATCAACAACCGATAGATTTCCAGGAAGAGAGAACTCGCATCTTACGTTGGATCCCCTAAGGACGAAACACGTACATCCCTTGATGATTTCTGATATAGAGGCTGTCTTCTTGACCGGTGCGCCACCCTTAGAAAATGTGAGTAATTGCTGGGTCAGATCCTTGGCCCTCGAACAAGCCCCTTCCGCCTGGTCAAGCCTGCCGTAAATTGTTTCGCCCGGTTTAGAATGAACCTTAGCCATGCAGATATTTCCCATTAATGCAGACAGTATGTTGTTGAAGTCATGGGCTATACCTCCGGCGAGAACCCCCAGAGAGTCAAGCTTCTGAGCTCTTAGCAGATCCTCTTCCATCTTCCTTTTTTCAGTTATATCCCTAAACACCAAAGCAACACCCATGATACCGTTTTCTCTATCACGGATAGGGGTTCCACTTGCGGTTACATGCCGTTCAGTGCCGTCTCTGGCTATAAGTATGACCTGGTTTCCCATGTTAACAGTCTTGCCTGATTTTAGAACCTTTTTGACAGGGTCATCCAGGCTTTTTAAGGTATTTGCATCTACAAGGCGAAAGACTTCATCAAGGCTGCTGCCCACAGACTCCTGCTCGGAGTATTCTATGAGAGTTTCTGCAACCTTGTTTATCAGGGTTACCCTGCCTTTTGTATCAGTGCTTATAACACCATCATCAATGCTTCTAAGAGTAACAGCAAGACGTTCTTTCTGGGCGGCCAGCTCCTTGGCCGCACGCTTTTGTCCTGAAATATCCCTTATAATGCTCTGAACCAGGCCTGTGCTTAGCTCAGCAATCCTTAAACTTATTTCGACGTCTATAGCGCGGCCATCTCTGTGCTGAAGCCGTGTCTCAAGGCGCCCACCTTCTTGGCTCTTCCAGAGCATTCTCAGTATATCCCCGTGGGTTCCCGATACTTCGACAGCAAGAAGATTCGCAAGGCATCGATTTGCAAACTCTTTCTCTCCAAAGCCAAGGAGTTCAACCATGCGCTGGTTAACTCTTACTATCTTTCCATCAGGGTGATGCAAGACGATGGCGTCGTTGGAAAGCTCAAAAAGATTCTCGAAGTGCCGTGTGCTTTGCTTAAGCTCAGAGACGATTCTTGCATTTTTTGCAAGAGCTATGCTTAAAGAATCAGCGGTATTATTTACTTTTTCAAGCAATCTAATGCGTGATAAAGCAGCAATTGTAATCGATGCCAGGTGTTCATATATTCTCAGATTCTTTTTTGAGATAGCATCAGTATCGCTTCCAGAAATGATTATTTCACCAGAAAAGCAGGCACTTTCCCCAAAGGGTACAATCAGATATGGGGCATGGTATTGCACCATATTAATTCTATCCTGTCCGGCAGCAACTGACAGAAAACGTTCGTGAGATGTCTCAATTAGATACTTCAGTTCCTTGTTAAGGTCAGGGGGAGGCTCCTTGTCAAAAACAGGACGTTTTTTGTCATCCAGATCAAACCCGAAAGTGCAAACCGCTTTACCGCTTGACCATAAGGCCCCTGCCATCTTTCGGGCTTCATAGTCTAGGTAGTAGATGAGGCCTTTTTCTTTACCTAGTTCAGCGGCAAAAGTACGGGCGATTCCGACCAGTATTTCATTCGTGTCTTCGATGTTTAAAAGTTTAAAATGAAGATCATGTAGAAGATGAAGCTGCTGATTTGACTTCTTAATAACCTGGAGTTCCGTATTCTTTGTCGCAAGAGCTGCTAATTTCTGATTGGCTCGCTGAAGAGCCAAGACGTAAAAGGAAAGTTCATCTTCATTGATATCAAGTATTGAGGCGCGCTCGCTGTAACGTTTGCCAACAGATGCCGAGATATTCTTTATATCGCTGTCTGATAGTTCAAGAAATTCCAAAATTCCCTGGTAATCGCTCTCTATACTATGGCCTGCGGGCAAATCGGCCATAATTTCGTGGGAAAGCATATCCGCAAGTCTAATAACTGCTATATAATCACTGCGTTTTACAAAGTTGAGATCAGCGATCGCTCCAATCGAATGGTGGTGCAACCATATAGCCTGAGTAAACAGATCAGGAAGTTTCCACTTTTCCGCAAGCCACTTACCCACTGT
>CAYWZR010000097.1:0-8816 GCA_964462885.1 uncultured Nitrospirota bacterium | reverse complement strand
GGTGCAGTTGTCCCCAAGTATCAGGAACGCTGCCGTAGATTTACTGAAACACTTGCCCTGATTCGGGCAGCGGGCCTCTTCGCAAACTGTATGCAAGCCATGTCTGCGAAGCCTTTTTTTGACTTCGCGCCCTCCCCTGCTCTTACGGGTTTCTTCAGCTATCCATGTAGGTAAACGCATTTTATAATGGATCATTATACCTTAGAGTCAAGGAAGATCTCTAGCACCGTAATGTGATATTCTGCCATGTTTATACCTCTTTTATAAGAAGAGATTCCAGCGCAGCCATTTCTATATTTCAGGCATGAGTTACTATGTAACAGTTCACAACATAGACGCAAAGAAAGTAAAGGAAGAATCTAATAACGATCAACTTAGAACAACAATCTACTAAGCAATACCTCCTATCCCCTCCTTATTTTAAAGGAAAGAGGATTTAGGCTGAGAAGTGGTATGACAAGTTTGGCCTGTTTTTTGACCTGTGCGAGCCAGAGCCGGGGGGATCTTTTATGATATTATGACTCGTTATTGATCCAACCTTTTTTTAAAGACACGTTACAAAGGAACAGCCATGTCGGAGACTGAGATATTAAAAAAGATTGAACGGCAAATTGATGTGCCGTTTTCAGAGATGACTTTGAAAGAGCTGAAAGCAGATCCCCATCAGCCCAGGCGGGGCTATACCATATAATTACTACGGCAACACAAAGATCGAACATAAGAAGATCAAAGAAATGAGCGAATTTCATTTCAATATCGGCAATGGAAATACATTCAAGGGCGACTTTGTCGTTGGCCAGGAAATTCAAAACAGTTTCAACAAAGCCAAGGACGCAAAACATGCATCAGATGAATTGAAAAAACTTTTACAGGACCTGACCAATGCCGTTATCCCGGTCACCTAAAAACTAGATTCTGAAAAACAAAAACAGTTGTCCAGATCTTTAAATACACTCATAGAAGAAGCGACCAGCCCAAATCCCGATCAAGAATGGTGGAAGCTGAGCGTCAAAGGAATTCAGGAAGCCGCAAAAGCTGTCGGCGAAATAGGCAAAACTGCGATAACCCTTCTTGCTAAAATAAAGCTTCTTCTTCCATAATGTTTTTGCGTGTTTGTGACATTTTCACGGTAGATCAGATCGTCTAAAACCAATCTGACACTAGGTAACATTATAGTTTAAATAGTTTAAAGGTTCGATGCACCGTAGATTTTCAGGATGAAATCTATATGTGAATCACAATGTTCAACACTTACATTATGGAATAATGCACAAGAAGTTATTAGCAAGTCAGCAGCAGGAACCGTTTTCCCTGATTCAAGACATCTTCGGGATAGTTTACGTGCAAGATCCCATACTTCTTTGGTTGTTGGCAAACATGTTATCTCTTTTTCGAATTCTGCCAGAAGTTTCTTCTCATAGCTGCCCCTTGCTCCATTCCAAAGCTCAAGAGTAACCATATCACACCATGCAGCAAGACCATCAATCATAAACTTTCGTACTCGTTCTCTGATATCTGGAGAACCAGAAATTCTCAAAGCCTCAATCCAGCTTGAAGTGTCTATCAATACTAATCTGTTTTTTTCCACTTTTCGTCTTCGCGCATCTCCTTCAGGTCGGCTTGAGTCATAAAATCTTCAAATGTTCCCAGCGTTTTTGCAATTTCCGCCAGACGGCGCCTTCTATTAAAATCTTTGATCGCAAATAACACGGCAGCCCGTTTGGTCTTTGCTCCCGTGTATTTAATTGCTTCTTTAAGCTCGCTCTCTGGAATATCAATTGTAGTCTTCATGCTTCTATGTTAAGAGAAATTTAGAACCTTGTCAATGCATTTTTAGATTTTTTCTAAAACCTTTTTCTAGATTTATTGCAGCTATTCATTTATTCATTCCCCCCTTTTATAAAATCCCCCTTAATCCCCCTTTTCCAAAGGGGGAGAGCTGAATAGTTACGTTTTTTTAGAATCCGAGCAGGTATTAATTTATAATTTTGGCATCAGGCTTTGCGGATGTGTTGTTATTCATGTTAGTCATGTTACTCATGTTATTTATGTGTAACCTCCTTTGTTTTATGTAACTCATTATGATTCACCTTTATGACACGCAGGCTGACCGATAGACTTGGCAACATTGATTACAGCGCAGGTAGGGCAAGAGCAAATTCCAGCTCTAAAGTTGTTTTCAATCGCATCTTTTGGACAATTTTTAATACATGCGCCGCAAGCCTGGCAGGCGTCAAGATTCACAACTTTGGATGTCTTTGTACTTGAATCCATTTCAAAAACATTGGCCGGGCAGACGATGGCACAAAGTCCGCATCCAATACATTGTTTCGGAATAATTGCAACACGCGTGCGTTTCACTCCCGAGATAAGTTCTTTAACATCTGCCCGCCACAGAGGCGACCAACTGGGCATGTCATAGCCGAGGTAGGTTGAGAGAAACAGAATCCATCCAGTCCAACTCATAACTTCCCACGGGCCCACTTCCCATACAGCCTGTGAGATAAGCACAAATGCCGCTGAAACCATAAGGCCGAGCGAAAAACCTTTCTGCAGACCTGGTTTTCCAGGCAGCCAAAACACCAGTACACTATTGAGTACTGAAAGAGTGAAAAACAGAGGGATGGACTTCCACCACAATCCGCTTTTCCAGACCGAAACAACAAGCATGGGAAGGAGAAAAAAGAGTAACGAGTTGAAACCAAGGTTCGTCCCCATGACAAGCCGATCTTTAAGAGGAAAGCTCACGCGACGGTGTTTACGACCTGCCTGCGGTTTTTCTTTTCCGAGATATACGGCCAAATGCTTGATATCCACGGGCCCAAAACATGGATCCCAACCTGTCCGTGTTTTCAGAGTCCAGATGTTTACTCCAGTTGCCAATAATTGCGGAAGTATGAGGTTACGGTGGTCCACCATATTTTCAATACCACTTGTATTAATAATCGAGACAATGGTATCGGTTGTAAAATGTCCGCCGCCTGCGGCACACCATACATTGATACCCTTTGTCGGGGCAACCAACAGCCATGCATCGATACCATCACGCTTTAGAGTTTGAACAACTTTGCGCACTGTCAGTTCAAAGTTGCACGTAATCAGCACCGGAGAAGATCGGACGGGATTACCTATCCGGCGGAGTCCAGGCTTTGTTGGAAAGGGAAACAGACGGCCAAAGAGGAGCCAGAAGTCTTTTATAAAATTCCAGATCATACTTTCTCCGCCACGATGAGTGCGAGTGTTCCAAAGAGATAATCTTTGCGGCTTATAACCCCAAAACCAGCTTTCCCAAGCCGCTTTTCAAACATCCTGAGCGCGTGCGTGGTATTTTGTGTAAGCAAAAAAGTGATTGCGGCCAAAGGCCAGCGAATCAGCCCTGCAAGAACGCGGTTCCACCACCTGCGAGACAGAACTTCATCAGCCACCACCAGCTTACCTCCTACCTTAAGAACAGTGGAACAAGCCCGCAGTACGTAATCGATTTCATCTTCTGTAAGTTCGCTGAAGGAGAGCGTTGCAACAACCCTGTCGAACCGCTCTTCTCCAAGCCTGTTGATTTCCACTGCCGTCATCTGAATAAAATCGGCATCCGGTGCACTTATGCAGGCAGCAGCCAACATGCTTTCTGAAATATCGATACCCAAAACGTCTGCTCCGCGTGCGGCCATCATAGCGGCAAGTGTTCCTGTACCGCATCCAATCTCGAGGATTTTATGACCGGTCTCCACCTGGGTCGAAGCAATTTCACGCTTGATATGATCAATACGGCCAAACGTAAGAATACGCATTCCACGGTCATACTTTCCGGGAGTCTGCTCCAGTACCTTCATATAAATAAGTGTAGACATTTTATGTGTTTACCTTTTGTGCCCTCCTGAGCATCCACGCAGAGCCAACAATTATAGAAAGTAGAGTTAATCCAAACGTCAGCGGCTTAGTAAAGCCAAGGAACCTAGGTCCCAGAAGCCCCAAATAGATGGAAAGCATAGGTGAGCCGCAACAGCCGACAAAAAAACAAACACCTGCCCACAACAGGCCGCCAAGTGCAATGCCTCCAGCTGATGAGGCCAGGGCCTCACGACGCATTTTTATAGCTCGAACAAGACTAAACGCGGCAAAAGCCCCGGCAAGTCCGTATGCCAAACCCAGCCAATACTCAGCAGAGCCAATGTAGCGATTCAACCGGGACTCTTCTGGTTGTTCAAATTTGTAAGTCGCCCACGCCACATTATCATCCGAACCATACGATATTGAAACATCACGCGTGGCATACAAAAAATGACCCGCAAAAATCGAAATAAAAACGCAGAGAGTCACCCACTTCACTTTACGACCTCCACGCGCCTTGCACTTATAATCAGCCCCTTTTCTCCCTGAACGACCCGTCCGGTGATCTCGACTATTGTTTTGGAGCGAGGGAGTTCACCATCGAATTTAACAGGAATGGTGTTGATTGCACACGTCAGTACACCGCATGTTTTAAACTCGCGAGAGTCAATTACGGCAAATATCCCATCTGTTTTTCTCACACCCGCAACAACGCCGCGCAACACGAATTCTTCCTTAAAATCTTCAGGCTTTTTTGCGAGATCGTCAACATGAACAACTTCCGATAATCCGTGTGACTTTGCGGTAACAGCAACGGCTTCCTCAGCAGACCTATCATCTGTACGATGAAATGCATAAGCGATTCCCCCGATAACAATAATACAGGCTAGAACAACAGCAATGATTCCAGATTTCATTTTTCACTCCTTTCCCGTACCCGCACCTCTGAGTCTTCGGTGAGACACCAGGCGCTGTCCAGCAAGTTGACAACGCAGGGATCAATGATGCGGTAAAATATTTGATTTCCATTCCGGCGGGACTCGATGATACCGCTTAACGTCAACCGCTGAAGCTGGTTCGAAACAGCCGTAGGTTTCATGAGTAGGATTTTCGCCAGATCAGATACACAGACCTCTTCAGCCAGAAAAAGAGCATGCAGTATTCTAAGCCTAGTACCATTAGCAAGTATTTTGAAGGTCTGCTCAAGAGATGCTGCCTGATCTTCTGTAAGCAAGGTGCGGCTTTTGAGTTCTGGCTTTACTGGATAACACGCTTCTATGCTTTTTTTAAACTTCATATCCTTCCTCCAATAAAAACTCCCCACAACAAAGAGACGTTAGGGAGTATTTGAATAACCATAATTCCATAATACTGTGGAATAGTGAGATTGTCAAGATTTTTTTATCTCTGCCAAGAAAAGTTGTGAAAATGCCAGGATAAGCCGACATAGATTAAAAGAGCAAATTGGATATACATGGAAGACTAAAGGTAGCATTAAATATTTACTGATAATAGCAACCGATAGAAATATCCGCCAATCGCTCCGGCAATAAAAGGTGAAGTATGAAATATCGTTTTTACATTTTAGTGGGAGTCTCTATATTACTGCTGGTAGTGTTAGTAAATGGTTCATTTTCATTAAAGAAACAGCCAGAGCCATTTTTAAATGTCAATATTTGTTCTACGAAACAAACAGAGGGGAATAAATTACTTTTAAAAGTGATGAAAAATAGTTCTATCACCATTAACTTACCTGAGAATCCATCAGCCTTAGACCAAGAAATTGTGAGGGTAATATTTAATGCATTTAAAGATGGAAATGACTATGCAGTAAAACTATGGATAGAGTTATTTGATCAATGTTTAGAAGTTACCCAAACTCGAGTGATAAAACGAAGTCTTTCCGGCTATACCTGGATTGGAAAGATCAATAATTATCCGCTCAGTAACGTTCTCTTTACAGTGGGTGATAAAACTATGTTTGGCACAATAGAGTATTCAGGAAACATATATAAAGTTGAGCCGATCGGAGACGGTGTTTTTCACCGTATTATAAAATTGGATCCAACAAAAATAATTCCATTTGATGACGATCCGCTTATACCGTAGTCAAAAAATAGAAGTGTAAAAGGTGGTGGTACAATTGTCTAAAAGGTATTTTTTATTTTTATTTTTATTTTCACTTTTACTTAGCTCTTTTGTTTTATTACTGTGCAACACAAAACCTTGCCTCGCTGATTCTTATGGAGCTGATCGCATGCTTTTTCAGAGTTATGGTATGGACTCTGGAAAAGCAATAACAGCAAGGCAAATGGTTTTACATGTCAACTTTGACCTGCTTAGAGTAGAAAAAAAATATGCACCAAATTTGTTATTAGACATCTTTGGTAAAAGCATACAGGTCACACAAACACGAATGATTAAACGGGGTCTTTACGACTACACCTGGATAGGAAGGATCAGTAATGATCCACTCAGTAATGTGTTGCTTACAGTGGCAGATAAAATCATGTTCGGCAGAATTGAGTATTCAGGCAATGTATATACGATTGAGCCAATCGAAGATGGTATTTTTCACCGTATTACAAAGTTGGATCCAACAAACATATTACAGTTTAATGACGATCTTCTTATTCCTTCTCAAATACAGCCTCAAAAAGATGCAACAAGTAGTACGGTTTCTCAAAACACCACTTCGGAGCCACCTATAGCAGCTCTTGATAACGAACTTGATAACGGATCAGTGATCGATATAATGGTACTTTATACCGATGGAATGGCAGCGGCCTATCCCGGCAGCCAAGTAATTACAAAGATAAATGCGCTTGTTGATCTTGCTAACCAGGCTTATACAAACAGCCAGGTTAATACGAGGCTTAATCTCGTTAATATTCAGCAGATATCCTATACAGACGGAGGTTCTCTTAATACTGCTCTTACAGAACTAATTGATGGTACTGGTGTTTTCTCTAGTGTTGCTGATTTAAGGGATCAATACGCTTCAGATATTGTTGCTTTAATAAGAAAATATCAAACATCTAATAATTCCTGCGGGCTAGCCTATGTGATGCAGACTGTCAGTTCGTCTTTTGCCTCACGGGCATTTTCTGTAACTCAGGAGGGTAAGGCCGGGGACGGATTTCGTTGTTCGGACTACGCCTTAGCCCATGAAGTGGGCCATAATCTGGGCAATGTGCATGACCGGGCTAATTCAACAATTAAAGGAGCCTATGATTATTCTTATGGATATGATGTGGCAGGTGTCTTTGGAACTATAATGAGCTACGAAGGCCCAAAAATTGGCTATTTTTCAAACCCGGATATTACTTACAGCGGATATTCTATAGGAGTCCCGGAAGGACAATCAGACTCTGCTGATAACGCAAAATCAATGCGTAACAATATAACAACAGTTGCCAGATTCCGTAAATCTGCTGCCCCTGACACCACCTCACCTACCCTACTGATCTCTTCTCCTTGTAGCTCATCATGCCTCTCTTTATCATCATCAATTACAGTAAGCGGATCAGTAGCAGATTCTGGTGGATCAGGACTAGACAGAATAAACATTATAAATGGAGACAACGAGTGGAACGACTACAATATATCAGGAGACTCTGATATTTTTTCAGTACCTGGAATTTCCCTGAATCAGAATCAAAACGTAATTTCAGCACAAGCGTATGATAAGGCAGGAAACTCTTCAGAAGTTTATACCATTTACGTAACATACAATCTACCCTGCACAGATAATGATAATGACGGATATTCTCCAGAAGGTGAAACTTGTGGACCTGTTGACTGTGATGACAATGATCCAGACAAATCGCCTGGCAAATTCGAGATATGCAATGACACAAAAGACAATGACTGCGATGGCGCAACTGACATTGACGATACTGACTGCGCATATTTAATAATACCTGACATAACAGTCACCGATTCAATTTCTCCCGCAGATGACCTTCAGGTATTATTTGGCGATCTGCTTGAATCGAATTTATCAGAGCAGACCATATCAATAAAAAATGACGGGACTGGAGATCTTGTTATTAAGGGTATAGCTCAGAACAATCCTCTTGATGATCCATTCAGCATCCAAAGCGACAACTGCTCAGGTGAGACTTTAGAGATCTCGTATAGCTGTGATCTAACAATCCGTTTCTTACCAAACACGGCTGGCACGTTTAAGGATAGTTTTGAGATCTCTTCTAACGATCCTGATGAAGATCCTATAACAATAAATGTAGAAGGAACCGGAATTTCAGAAATTACCAATAAACAGCCGACACCCTTTCAACTTGTCTATCCGGCAAATAAGCAAACAGAGTTGGGAACAACAGTAAAATTAAGGTGGAAGAAGTCCAAAGACCCTGAAGGAAATTCTGTAACCTATAACCTTTACTATTGTAATGACACTGATCCTGAAAACTGTGACCCTATTAAAGTGGCTGCCGCCAGCAGCTCTCGACTATCAATATACAGCTATGCAGGGATACTGTTTTTCGGGATAGTTGTTGCAAGTGGTGCAAGCCGCAAAAGAAAAATAACCCTCTTAATCGCAATGATTATATTGTCTGGCATTATTTCTGTATCATGCGGAGACAAATCTACACAAGAAGAGTTTGGCAATGAGATAGATGAAAGCAGAACAAATGATGAAGTCAGCTATACAGCATCAGGTCTTAACAGAGCCACTACATACTACTGGATGATAATAGCAATTGACGGCGATGGGGAACAAACAAAAAGTGATATTTGGAGTTTTACAACTAAACTCTGAACATTTAAAGTAGCCTCTTTATTTTTAGTTACTGCTAAGCCTGCCCGGCCACATACTATAACAAGCCACAGGCTTCTGAATCCTTGGACTACTTCCACAAGTAAGTAGAAAGCACCAATAAAGATGGGAACATCCTTAAAAAGTTGACCTAATAAGGGCTTGTCACAAAATAACTTGCGTTTTTCGCGCTCAGCTTTGAATTGGA
>CAYWZR010000096.1:0-8896 GCA_964462885.1 uncultured Nitrospirota bacterium | reverse complement strand
GGAAAATACCTACAGATGGTATAGCGACAACGAAATTTACGCGCGTAAGTAGAAGGAAGTAGAAGAAGAGAAAAAAGCAAAAGAAGTAGTAGATAAAATAAGCGGTGAATTATGAAAATAGGACTTAAGCAAAAGATAATTGTTCCTTTTCTGTTAATAACCATTCTGAACCTGTTGGTTGGATTTGGTCTCTGCTCAGTTAGGCACTCCTCCACAAAAACCTATACAGTCATATTTGTGATCTTTGCCTTTGCTCTAGCATGGGGTTTGGCCCTCTATGTCTGGAGGACATTTTTAAATCCCATTAAACTCCTTAAAAAAGGTTTTGCCAAGGTTGGAGCTGGTGAGTTGCAGTTTCGTCTTCCTGCTGGCAGAACCGACGAATTTGGCAATCTTCAGGAAGGTTTTAATCTTATGGCTGCTGCTATAGAAAGTCGTGATAATGAACTTCTGGAAGCCAGAATAGATCTTGAAAACCTGGCTTTCAAAATTCAAAATTACAGTGAAGACCTGGAAAGAGAGGTGGCGGAAAGGACAAGGGAACTTCACAAGGCGTATGAAGACATGAAGGAAAACGACCGTTTGAAGTCAGAGTTTATCGCCAACATGAGCCACGAGCTACGTACGCCGCTCAACTCGATCATAGGGTTTTCGAAAGTAATTCTTAAAGGTATAGATGGCCCTATTAACGAACGACAGCAACAGGATCTAACTCTTATCCATAAAAGTGGACAACATCTTTTGAATTTGATAGCCCATATTCTGGATTTTTCTAAACTCGAGGCCGGCTCTTTTGATCTTCAGAAAGCTACAGTGGATCTGGAGGAAGTAGCCCATGAGGCAATTATGAGCGTTCATCCTCTTGTCAAGGATAAGCCTGTTCATGTTGAAATGGAGGTCGCCTCAATGTTGCCCAGAATCGAGGCTGACAGGATGCGTATTCTGCAAGTTATGATTAACCTTTTGGGCAATGCTGCTAAGTTTACAGAGCGTGGTTTGATAAAACTTGATATTGTTCACTGGACCCCAACTCATAAGACTGCGCCGAGAGAAGATCTTGTGGTTTTTGACAATGGTGTTTTGATTACTGTAGTGGATACCGGTATAGGTATTCCGGAAGAGAGCAGGGATATAGTTTTTGAGAAGTTTCAACAGGTTGATGGCTCAAGCACCAGGGCATACGGTGGAACCGGCCTGGGACTTGCTATCACTCGCGAGCTTGTAGTTCTACACGGTGGTCATATATGGTTTGACAGCATTCCTGACAAAGGCACGACCTTTTATGTGCTTTTGCCTATCAATGAAAATTGATCACTTCTATAACCCTTTAGCTTTATGTAGCATATCCTTCACTCAAATGTCTGATTTCGTTCAAAAAATATATCTATATACCTCTCTAACTATATATAATATGTCTGTTTTGCCTCTGAAACGTTATTTTTTTCTTGGCATGGCTGTTGCAACTCCCTTTGCAGGGAAAATATCGTTTAGTATCTAAGGAGGTAGAGATGATTAGTTCTTTGAGAAAAGTGTTAAGGGGAAGAAGTACAGGTGTTTTGTTTGTGGTTGTTGCAGCCATTGTGCTGCTGTTTACCGGCAGGGCTATGGCGGATGGTTTGACGATGGAGAAGAAGGTTGACGGATTAACCGTTATAGTTGAAGTTCACAGTAACCCGCCTGCAGTAGGCACAAATCACATATCTTTGGAATTGCTGGATGCTAAGAAGAAGGCAATAACCAATGCGAAGGTTGAACTTCATTACTTTATGCCGATGATGCCGGCAATGGCTCATGACGTTGTTGCAGATCTTCATGGGGATAAGTATGGCGCTATGATTGATTTTATGATGGCTGGTAAGTGGCAAGTTGATGTAAGTGTTACAGAGTCTGGTAGTGATGTTAAGAAAGTCTCATTCACTTTTGAGGCCAAATAACTTATGAGAGCACAGAGGCGTATAGTGGTAAATCCAAAACCAGAACATTGCTTTGTGTCTCTGTGCCTGAGCAGTGAATTTGGAGTTATAAACATGAATAACATTAATGATATTAATAAAATTATGAAAAAAAGTTTAATTGTTTTGATGCTGGTTCTGTTAACTTTTACAGTGATTAAACCGGTCTTTGCCGAAGAAAAATCTTCGAATGAAAATATTGTTGATAAACTGATAGACGAAGCAATCAATAACAATCCGGAACTGAAGGCGTTTGAAGAAAAGATTAATGTATTTAAGGAAAGACCGCTTCAGGCAGGCTCTCTTGATGATCCACGTATAAGGTTATCCCTGCTTAGCGTGCCGACTGATTCTTTCAGTTTCGCTCAGGAGTCAATGACACAGAAGCAGCTGGCGGTCATGCAGAAGTTTCCATATCCGGGAAAGCTGAAGCTTAGAAGTTCAATTGCCCAACAGGAGCTGGAAGCTGTTAAAGAAGAGTTTGCTGACAATAAAAATAAGCTTATTATGCAAGTTAAGGTTGCATACAACAACCTTATCTTTATTGATAAATCCATAGAGATTACTATTGACAACAGAGACCTTTTGAAGGAGTTTGTAAAGATAGCAGAAACAAAATATGCTGTTGGTACAGGTATTCAACAGGATGTATTGAAATCACAGGTTGAGCTTTCGATAATGATCGACAGGTTAATTATACTTGATCAGAAGAGAAAGACCGTGGAGGCACGTTTAAACACCCTTTTGAATCGTCCGGTCCGGATGCCTTTTTTGCAGGCTGGGGAGATAAAAAAGAGAGGTTTCAAGATTTCCTTTGAAGGCCTGCAAGAGGTGGCAGAGAAGAACCATCCGATGCTTGTAGGTTTAAAGCATATGATTAAGCGATACCGGTTTTCTTACGACCTTGCCAAACGGGATTATTATCCTGACCCTGATGTTGGAGTAAGTTACGGGCAACGTGATGATGGTCCTCAAGGTGGGAGGGCGGATATTATTTCGGCTTTCGTTACTTTAAACCTTCCGGTTTGGTATAAGACCAAAGAAAGCAGAAAAGTCGCGGAAGAAAAAGCGAAAATTCAAAGAACAAAAGAGCAATATAATTCAATGAGAAACAATGTGTTCTTTGATATAAGAGATATAATGGCCAGGATAGAAAAGCATGATGAGGAGATAGATTTGTTTAAGACAGGTCTTATTCCACAAAGCAGATCATCATTAGAATCCGCTATCTCAGGCTATACTGTAAACAAGGTTGATTTCTTAACACTGGTCGATAATCAAATTACACTATTTAACTATGAAATAGACTATTATCGAGCTATAACAAACTATGAGAATACACTTGCGGAGCTTGAGGCAGCTGTTGGAAAAAGGCTCTTTTAAACATTCCGACATAAATGTGTATAGGTAAAAGGTGGGAAAATGGAGAAAATAATGATTCTTAAAAAAATGAAACAGGTTGGTATGTTCTTACTTATTCTTCTGGTGGCTGTTTTGTTGTTAGCACAATTTGGTGGTGAAAAACTCTACACCCAGTCCACTGCCGTTGCTGCTGAAAAAGATACAAAAAAAGACGGGGAGAAAAAAATAAAGTACTGGGTGGCTCCAATGAATCCGACTTATATCAGGGAGGGGCCAGGTAAGTCGCCTATGGGAATGGATCTTATTCCTGTATACGAGGATGACGATCCATCTGCAGAAGGAGTCATAAAAATCGACCCGATCACTGTGCAGAATATTGGAGTGCGGACAGCGAAAACAACTAGAGGGCCGCTTTATTCAACTATACGTACGGTAGGGCATGTGACTTATAACGAAGAGCTTGTTGAACATGTTCATACCAAAATATCCGGATGGGTGGAAACTCTCTTTGTAGATACGACAGGAGAGAGTGTGTATAAGGGCCAGAAACTTCTCACAATATACTCTCCTGAGCTGGTGGCTACCCAGGAAGAATATTTGCAGGCGCTTGAATACAAACAGCAAACCGCCGGCTCCAGGTTTGAGGATATAACAAGAGGAGCGGATACCCTTATCGAGTCTACAAAAAGAAGGCTTTTATTGATGGATATCGATCCAGGACAGATAGAGGCCCTGGAAGAACGCGGTGAGGTTCAGAAAAATATGCTTCTGCGGGCTCCGGCTACGGGCATTGTAATAAATAAGAACGTTTTCGAGGGTATGAAAATCAGTCCGGGCATGGAGATCTATACTATTGCCGACTTATCAAAGGTATGGGTTTTAGTCTCTATTTATGAGTATGAGTTGCCTTTCATTCGTGTCGGACAGATGGCTGATATGCAACTTTCTTATGAGCCAGGTGCTAAGTATAAAGGCCGTATCACATTCATATATCCGTACCTTGAACCTAAAACGCGCACTATACAGATCAGGATGGAATTTGATAATCCTGGATTAAAGTTCAAGCCTGATATGTATGCAAACATAACGATCGAGGCAAAGGCTAGTTCTGATGCCATTCTTGTGCCATCAGAAGCTGTTATACGTACAGGCTCCCGTAACGTGGTGATTACGGCGCTTGGAGGTGGAAAGTTTCTGCCTAAAGATGTAACGATCGGTCCTGAGGGTAAAGGTTTAATTCAGGTTTTATCAGGGCTGGATGAAGGTGAAGTAGTTGTTACATCGGGACAGTTCCTTATCGATTCAGAGAGCAATCTGCGAGAGACGATCAACAAGATGCTTGAAGCTAAGAAAAATGTGCGTGATAAAAAGAAAGAGCCTGCCTCTTCTGCTGATGGTGCAGATGGCGGCGGCATGCAGATGATAATGATCGATATAACAGGAAAGCAAAGAAAAATGATGTCGGATTTGATAGATGTTTATATCAAAATGCATGATGCTTTGGTTTCGGAATCTACTACTGCTGTGGCAGCCGAAGCTGATGCTATTAGCAGGATAATTAAGAAAATCAAATCATCGGACTCAGACGGTAGGTTGAAAACTATCATAGGACCTATTGATAAGACGCTTAAAGGTCTGACTTCCGGTGACCTTGAAAAGGCCAGAACAGCGTTTGCTCTACTTAGTAAAACCATGGTTGCGTATGTCAAGGGGACCGGCAGAGAAGATGCTGTTTCGAGTGAAGTTAAGATGTATATTTGTCCCATGAAGAAAGAGTTATGGCTCCAGACCGGAGCGGAAGTTCAGAACCCGTACCTGGGTAAGGATATGCTTATCTGCGGTACTGAGGAGACATACTGATGCTCGAGAAAATAATAGATTACTCGATCAGGAACAGGTTTCTCGTAATTCTGGCCACATTGTTCATCCTGTTCTGGGGAATTTACTCGCTCTCGAAAACACCGCTTGATGCGGTTCCTGATCTTTCGGATGTCCAGGTAATAGTTTACACGGATTATGCCGGGCAGGCGCCCCAGGTGGTTGAAGATCAGGTTACTTACCCACTTACAACAGCCATGCTTGCCGTGCCTGGAGCGACTGTTGTTAGGGGATATTCATTCTTCGGTTTCTCTTTTGTCTATATCATCTTTGATGATGATACCGATCTTTACTGGGCCAGGAGCCGGGTGCTTGAATACCTTAACTACGTTGCCGGTCGTCTTCCAAAGGGTGTGACTCCATCGCTTGGTCCAGACGCTACTGGTGTGGGCTGGATATATGAATATGCCCTTGTTGATAGAACCGGAAAACACGACCTTTCCGAGCTTCGTTCGATCCAGGACTGGTATCTCCGTTACGAACTCACATCTGTTTTGGGAGTTTCCGAGATCGCGTCTGTGGGCGGTTTTGTAAAGCAGTATCAGGTTGATGTTGATCCAGATAAACTTCTGGCTTTCAATATCCCTTTATCAAAAATTAAGCATGCGATAAAACGCTCTAACAACGATGTCGGCGGACGCCTGATTGAGATGTCGGAGATGGAGTATATGGTCAGAGGCCTGGGTTATATAAAATCTGTGGAGGACATAAAGGAGATACCCCTTGGGGTAGATGGTAAGGGAACTCCGATTCTGGTCAGAGATGTGGCTGACGTACACTTGGGACCTGAGCTTCGTCGTGGACTGACAGAGCTTAATGGTGAAGGAGAAGTTGCCGGCGGCGTTGTAATTATGAGATTTGGTGAAAACGCTCTTGCCACTATTAACAGGGTAAAAGAAAGACTTGAGGAATTGAAACTGGGCCTTCCGGAAGGAGTTGAGATTATCCCGGTATATGACAGGTCCGGACTGATAGAAAGAGCTGTAAGTACTCTCAAAGAAAAACTTATTGAGGAATCAATAGTTGTTGCGCTTGTTTGTATAATCTTTCTGCTTCATTTCAGGTCAGCCTTTGTTGCTATATTCACGTTGCCGGTGGGCATTCTCATGGCTTTTATCGTCATGAACTTTCAGGGCTTGAATGCCAATATTATGTCGCTGGGAGGTATCGCCATAGCGATCGGAGCAATGATAGATGCTGCGATAGTTATGATCGAGAATGCGCATAAACATCTGGAAAAAGATGAAGGCAAGAAAGACCATTGGCTGATAATTGCTGATGCGGCTAAACAGGTGGGACCGGCTCTCTTCTTTTCGCTGCTTATTATTACATTCTCTTTTCTGCCGATATTTACTCTTCAGGCTCAGGAGGGAAGACTGTTCAAACCGCTTGCATTTACAAAAACCTACTCTATGGCGGCAGCAGCTATTCTTTCTGTAACTCTGGTGCCTGTGATGATGGGGTACTTTATAAAAACAACCCTTTTGCCAGCTGATTGGAGTAGAGGAAAACAGAGAATTGTTTCGGTTGTGGCCTCGGTTTGTGTATTTTTAGTTTCATGGCTACTTCCAAAACTGTTTCCATATACTCTGTTATCGGTTCTCGGACTTCCAACAGCTATCATTGTCGGCACATTGGCCCTGCTGCTTTTGTGGCCGCAGGCTGTCAGCAAGGAGGATAAGAATCCTGTAAACAGGTTTCTTATATGGCTGTATCGTCCCGTGATTTTGTGGGTGCTTAGGCATAAGGTAACTACTATTATGGCTGCTGTGGTTATAGCAATGAGCCTGATGCCGTTTCGCTCTAAAGTAGTGGATAAGCTGCCTGAAGGATTTCTTAAAACTGTGGCAGAGAAGGTGGATATTTTGTTCCCTCTTGAAAAAATAGGTGGTGAATTCATGCCGCCTCTTTACGAGGGAGATCTTCTTTATATGCCGACGACACTGCCGGGTATTTCGATAACCAAGGCCAGGGAGTTGTTGCAGCAGACAGACAAAATAATCAAGACTTTTCCTGAAGTGCATCATGTGTTCGGGAAGGTTGGACGCGCTGAAACAGCAACAGATCCGGCGCCGCTATCTATGATCGAGACAACTATTATGTTAAAACCTGAGGATGAGTGGAGAATGGTTCCGGTTGAGAGAGTTTTCTCAAACTGGCCGAGTTTTATCAGTGGACCGCTTTCCAGAATATGGCCCTATGAGAAAAGAATAACACCAAAGGAACTAATGGATTTAATGAATACAGCTATTCAGTTTCCAGGTGTTACAAATGCATGGACTATGCCGATCAAAACCAGGATCGATATGCTTGCGACCGGAATTAAAACTCCTGTTGGAATCAAAATCATGGGTGATGATTTGCAAATTCTCTCTGATATCGGAGAGGAAATCGAGGCTGTGGTCAGGCAGGTTCCGGGAACTCTTTCCGTCTACTCGGAACGTGTTGTCGGCGGAAACTATCTTGACTTTGAGATCGACCGTGAAGCTGCGGCCAGGTATGGTCTTACTGTCGGGGATATTCAGGATGTTATTCAGTCGGCTGTCGGTGGTATGAATGTGACAGAAACAGTTGAGGGCCTGGAGCGGTATCCTGTGAATGTCAGATATGGACGTGAGTTAAGGGATTCGGTTGCAAAGCTGGAGCGGGTTTTGATAGCAACTCCAAGCGGAGCTCAGATACCGATCATACAGGTAGCCAATGTAAGAATACACCAGGGGCCTCCTTCTATTAAAAGTGAAAACTCTAGAAGAACCGCCTGGATTTATGTGGACCTTGCAGGAATAGATGTTGCAACTTATGTTCAGCGTGCAAAGGAAGCAATTGCAAAAGAGGTGGAACTGCCATCCGGATATAACCTGGTATGGTCAGGCCAATATGAGTATATGGAAAGGGCCAACAAGAGGCTTGCCGTGGTGATACCAATAACGCTTATGGTTATCTTCCTTCTGCTTTACCTCAATTTCAAAAATGTGGCAGAGGCTATGATCGTTATGCTTTCACTGCCTTTTGCAATAGTAGGCGGCGTGTGGTTCATATATCTGCTTGACTATAACATGAGTATTGCGGTAGGAGTTGGTTTTATCGCTCTTGCAGGAGTTGCGGCAGAGACAGGCGTTATTATGCTCATATATCTTGACGAAGCGCTTACACATAAAAAAGAAGAGATGGGTGGTTCAATGACTCGCAAAGATCTTTATGACGCAATAATGTTTGGGGCGGTTGAAAGGGTGAGACCGAAGATGATGACAGTGATTGCAATCATGGCCGGCCTGCTGCCTCTTTTCTGGGGACACGGAGCCGGAGCTGATACTATGCGGAGAATTGCGGCTCCCATGATAGGAGGGATGGTATCGTCAACCATACTTACACTAATCGTAATACCTGCCATATATGCTGTATGGAAAAGCAGAGGTCTGGAAAAAGTTTAAGAATTACGAATTAGAAACTAGGAAAGGGAAGGGGGAAGTGCAGTGTTAACAAAATATCGTATAGAGATATTTTTCTCGGTGGCGGGCGCTGTTTTCGGGCAGATGATATTTCATCCGTATGCAATGTTAATGTATTACTTGATGGATATGTCTCATGGCAAGGAACTGCACTTACACTGGCAGGGCTTGCTTGAGAAGATTGCTATGACTTTCAACCCTATGATGCTGCCCATGGCTTTTTCCTTCGCTTTTTTTGGTTCTATCTCGGGCTTA
>CAYWZR010000095.1:0-9039 GCA_964462885.1 uncultured Nitrospirota bacterium | reverse complement strand
CCATTGCTTCTACCGTGTGGCTGCTGTGGCTATAGGTTAATATGCCTTTCAATTCTGCAAAGATTCGTTCCCCGGCAATACCGGCTATAAGGCTCGCATGTCTCTTAATTGCTTGTGCGGTTGACTGCTCTATAGAAAAACCTAGTGCCGCTTTGAGCCGGAAGGCTCTTAGTAGCCTGAGGGGATCTTTACAGAGGTTTTCTTCGGCTATCATGCGAATAATCCCATTGTTTAAATCAGTCTGACCGCCGCTGGGATCTATAAGTTGAGCATGAAGATCCTTGGCCAGAAGTGGAAGTGCAATTGCATCAATTGTGAAATCTCTGGCTTTTAGGTCTTCTTCCAGCGACTTAGCCCTGAGGTTTGAAAAATCCAGGTGTTCTCTCTGTTTAGCTTGCACTACACGGGCGCTTTGAAACTCCTGGCTAAGAATAACCAATCGTGCTCCTGTTTCGGCAGCAAACTCCCCGGCCATTTGCAGTGCTTCAGCCTTAACAGCTATGTCGATGTCTTTAGGGTTCTTTCCAAGCAGAAGATCCCGAATAGAGCCTCCAACAATATAGAACATTTCGGAAACCCCGCGCGAGCGGCTCCACTTACGAAGTTTACCAAGAAGAACATGTTCGCGTAGCACCATAAATTTAAACCGACCCCTGACGTCTGTGAACTATTTTTTACAGTTGACTGTTGACGCCTAAAAAAGGTATTAAAACATATCATGAAGATTTCAATTCTTATTTTAATCATACCTTTTTTCTTCTTTTTTACAGGCTGTGCATCCATAATGACTGACCCAATGGACAAGCCGCCGGCCGAACTGCTGAAGCAAGCTGAGAAAGAATTTAAAGAAGAAAAGTTCGAAAAGACGCGGGAATTTCTGGAGGTGCTTAAGGCCAGGGACGCTGAAAAAAAATACTACGTAAAGGCCATTATCCTTACAGCGGATTCTTACTTCTCCCAGGGGAAATACCTGGAGGCGGGTATGGAATACAAGTCTTTTCTGGATCTTCATACATATCATAAAAAGGCCCCTTACGCTCAGTATATGCTGGCCCGTAGCTATTTTGAACAGATTGGCTCCGTGGATCGCAGTTTCGAAAACATCCTAATTGCTAGAAGAGAGTTTCAGAACCTCCTAAAGAGGTACCGAAAAAATCCATATCGCAAATCTGCACTGGCAAAGATCGTCAGGTGCAACGACTTGCTTGCAGAGTACGAAGATTACGTGGGATCGTTCTACCTGAAGAAAAGAGCCTATAAGGCAGCTATCGGTCGATTTGAGGCCCTTATTAAAGAATTCCCGCAGTCTTCGGTGGAAGTAGATGTGCTACTTAAGCTTGGACGGGCTTACAAGCAGATGGGGAATCCCGGTAAGGCAAAGGAAACCCTATCACTTTTGCTCTCCAGGTACCCTTCGAGTCAACAGGCTGCCACGGCTCAGGAGATGCTCGATAAACTCTGATGCATTACTATCCGGTATTTCTTGAGCTTGAGGAAAAGAAAACCATAGTGGTCGGCGGCGGTCGAGTTGCGGAAAGAAAGATACTTTCTCTTCTTAAGGCAGGAGCCAAGGTGGTTGTTGTAAGTCCTACAGTTACCGAAAAGCTAAGCCGTCATGCGGAGAAAGGGAGCATAACCCATATAAAAAGATGCTACCAAAGGGGCGACCTGAAAGACTCATTTCTGACGATTGCAGCTACAGACTCTAAAAAGGTAAACGCACGTGTGGCGCGTGAGGCACCGCTACTTTGTAATGTTATTGACTCTGCAGAACTGTCGAATTTCATTGTTCCCTCCAGTATAAGCCGGGGAGATCTTATGATTGCTATCTCCACAGGAGGGGGCAGCCCGGCTCTGGCGCGAGCGATACGTCTTGAACTGGAGAATTTATATGGCCCCGAGTTTGAGCAGTACCTGCGTAAAGTCAAAGGCCAGAGGGTGAAGGCGATGAAAGAATTCTCTGATCCACAAGAGAGAAGCAATTATCTAAAGGCTCTTGGAGCCGAGTGCGTGCTGGAGAAAATCCGGGGGAAAGGGAATGGGGCATGATGAATAGCGTTTACTACAACCGTTTTTCACCCTGACTCCTGCTTTCTGACTTTTGCAATGAATATTTTTTCTCAAATACAGTCACTATTCAGCTATTCCTTCCTAAACGTAAGTCTGGGCAGGATAGCTCTTGCTATACTGGCTTTTCTTAGTATTCTTATTCTTCGTCGACTGTTTACCAGAATTGTCTTCGGATTTGCAAGGGTTTGGACCAGAAAGACAAAAACCAGGCTGGATGACAGTCTTCTTGATACCATCTCCCCATCTGTAAGACTTCTTTTTGTGGCTCTTGCTGTATGGGTTTTCGGGGTAATTCTGCGCTTGCCACCTGATGCGGATTATTTTATAAGGCATATAATTCGTTCTATAGTGGCTTTTTCTATTGTATGGGCGGTATACAGAGCGGCGGCGGTTCTTTCCTCCATACTTGAGAGTTTTGCCAGGAGGACTGAAACCTCTCTGGATGACTACATGATGCCTATTGTTCAGAAGTCGATCAGGACACTTGTTGTGGCTCTTGGTGTGGTGATTCTGGTGCAGGAGTGGGGATACGATGTGGGCGGTCTGATAGCAGGGCTTGGTTTGGGTGGTCTGGCCTTTGCCTTGGCAGCCAAAGATACAGTGGCTAATTTTTTCGGATGTATGATGATTCTGATTGATAAACCCTTTGTGGTGGGTGACTGGATAAAGACTAACAATGTCGAAGGTACTGTGGAAGAGATAGCATTTCGCTCCACGCGTGTACGCACTTTTGCCCAAGCCCTTGTTACTGTTCCAAATGCGATGATGGCAGCCGACAGCATTACTAACTGGACCAGAATGGGAAAGCGGCGTATCACCTACAAGCTCGGGGTTACTTACTCCACCAAAAGAAGCCAGATGGCCGAGTGCCTTCGTCGCATAGAAGAGATGCTTCGTAACCATGATGAAATTCATAAACAGACTATTTTTGTCGAGTTTACTGATTTCGGTGATAGCGCTCTTGAGATTTTTCTCTATTTTTTCAGCAAAACAACAGTGTGGGGCGAATACCTTAAGGTTCGTACTGATGTTAACCTCAGAATCATGGAGATAGTCGAGGATCTCGGTATGTCTGTTGCCTTTCCATCGCGTAGTCTGTATATAGAAAATCCTCTGATAATTGATAAAACTGTGGATGCATTTAAGGATTTTAAAAAGACGTCCGAGAAGGAAAAAAACAAAGAAGAAGACAAATAAAAGCTTGACAAAGATTAACCATTCTGTTAAAAACGTACCTGTATGTCAATTTTAGAAACATTAACTGAAACTCTTTCGTTTTTTAGAAGTCAGAGGATCGTTGGCCTGGATATTGGCTCGCGATACCTCAAAGCGATAGAGATAAAAGACACATCAAAAGGCTTTCAGGTTCAGCAGTTCGGTATAATGCCGATTGAGCCCGAATTGATTGTTGACGGATCGATTTTGGACTCTTTTAGAGTGGTTAACGGCATTAAAACTCTACTTCAGGATACTGGAATCAAGGCCAAAAACGTAACCATTTCCGTATCAGGGCATTCATCTGTAATTATAAAAAGAATAACTCTTCCTGAAATGACGGAGGAGGAGTTGACAGAATCCATACGTTTTGAGGCCGAACAGTATATTCCCTTTGATATTGATGACGTAAACCTGGATTTTCATATACTTGGACCTACGGAAGAGGCTGATCAGATGGAGGTCCTGCTTGTCGCTGTCAAGAAGGATAAAATCAGCGAGTATGTATCGGTTGTGCAGGAGGCAGGCCTTACGCCTGCTGTTGTGGATGTTGACGCTTTTGCTTTGGAAAATGCTTACGAGATTAATTATGATATTGAGCCTGAGCAGAACGTGGCATTGGTAAATGTGGGGGCAAGCCGTATTAACCTGAATATTTTAAAGGGCGGTGTTTCTGTCTTCACGCGTGATAGCTCGGTTGGTAGTAATATCCAGACAGAGGCGATTCAGAAAGACCTGGGTCTTACCTTTGAGGATGCGGAACGTCTGAAACACGGAGAAACTATCGAGGATGTCTCGGAAGAAGATGCCGAGGCGATAATTCAGAATTCGTCCGAGGATATTATTAATGAGATTTCGCGTTCCCTTGATTATTTTAAAGGAACCTTTATGCACGAGGACGTTCATAGGGTTATGCTTTCCGGCGGGTGCATATTGATAAAAGGATTCCAGCAGAGACTTGCTGAAATTACCGGCATGGAAGTGGAGATGATAGATCCATTCCGTAATGTCCAGATAGGCAAGGCTTTGGACAAGGATATGTTGAGGGAAGTCGCTCCCCAATTGGTAATCGCTTTGGGCTTGGCAGTAAGGAGAATTGGGGACAGATGATCAGGGTCAATCTTCTTTCTGTAAAAAGGCGAAAAAAGCCGATTCCTGTGCCTCCGTTCATTGGTGCCTTAGTTGTGATACTTTTTTGTACTGCTATCGGACTTATTTACACTTCCTACTATTTAAATAATAAAATTAAAGATTATACAGCCCAGAGGCATACTAACCAAAGCAAAATTGCTGAACTGGATAAAAAAATAAAAGAGGTTCAGAATTACGAAGCAAACAACAAAGCGTTTGAAGAAAAAAAGAATATAATAGAGCGGCTACAACAAACTCAGAATGTACCTGTTCGTCTTATTATTGAACTGGCAGCCCGATTGACCGGCGGAGTTTGGTTGGACTCCTTGGATGAAAATAATTGGCTGATAAAGATTTCGGGTAAGGGTTTCTCAAATGCAGAGATCGTAACTTTTGTGGATAGCTTGAAAAAGTCAGAGTACTTTTCAGATGTTGTACTTATTGAAACAAAGAAGGTCCGTATTAAAAATGTACCTGCCTATTCTTTCAAGCTTACGATGCATATGAAGGTATAATGGGGTTCTATGGCTGCCTTGGCATTTAAAACAGATTTTAATCTGAACGCTATTAACAAACTGCCTGGTTGGGCTCAGATCATTGTCGTGATACTGGCTCCAATCATAGTCGGTGCTATATTTTATTTTGTTCAATACGAGCCGAAGAACGAGCAGATAAAACGTCTGCTATCGCAGATACAAAAGCAGGCGAATGAGATCAGCATTAAGGAGACAAAGGCAAGACGCCTAGTAGTCTTAAAGGCTGAAAATGAATGGTTGAAGGCGCGTCTTAAGGAACTCCAGGAGCAGTTGCCCGAAGAAAAAGAAGTGTCCGATCTTTTGCGCCAGATTTCGGATCTCGGCCTGTCTTCAGGTCTGGAAATTATCTCCTGGGTTCCCGAGCAAAAAAGGACGAATCCAAGTGGGCTTTATGATGAGATTCCTGTCAAGATTATTGTTGCCGGTGGATATCACAATCTCGGAAAATTTTTCAGTAACATAAGCGCTATGACCAGGATTGTTAATATTTCGGAGATTAAAATCTCAATTAGCAAGAAGCAGGGTGAAAATGCCGCTGCCGGCAACCTGCTTGATGTTAAGTTTACAGCTACCGCATTTGCCGCAACAACCGCAACAGCTAAAACAGGGCAAAGCGGAGGGGGACACCGTTAAGCATGTCGCAGGCTAAAAAAATGAAGATACTGCCGGTTCTGCTGAGTGTTATAATGGCTTTCGTATCATTTATTTATGGCTGCGAAGCAAAGAAACCCGAACAGACTACAAAACTTGCGGTAAAAAAGCCGGAACCACCTCTTAAGTTTGACCCGGCTGCAAGGGCGGCCGAAATAAAAACCAGAGTGATCCTTTCTTACACTCATGCTGGAAAGCGTGATCCTTTTAAAAGCCTTATTAAAGAAACTACTCCAGAGGACAGTAAAAAGAAAGAGAGAGTTAAGGGCCTTTCACTTCTTGAAAGCTACGATGTCAGTAGTTTTAAACTAATAGGAATAATATCAACAGATGATGGGAATGTAGCTATGCTGGTTGCCCCTGACGGAAAGGGTTTTATGGTGAGAAAAGGAACTCATATAGGTTTGAACGATGGAGAAATCACACAGATAGATCTCAATTATGTGCAGGTAGTCGAAATGATAGAAAATTATACTTATAGGGGTGAACTAGAGGTGACACCGCAGACAACGTACCTGGAACTCCGAAAAGAGGAGGAACGATGAAGAATAGATCCCGGCCTTTCTTTCTGCTTTTTTTTCTTATTTTTGCTTTTGCCGGTTATGGCATGGCTGGCGCGCAAGCGCTGAAGGAACAGGCTTCTGCTGTATCCGAAGGCCCTTCGATCAAGAGTATTAAGGTAATCGACAAAAGCGACAAGCAGATAATTGACATAGAAGCGGATATGCCGCTTGTTTTCACTCTTTATAAGCCGTCCGATCCTTTTCGTGTTGTCGTGGAACTTACGGCAGCCAACCTGGGTGAGCATACGAAAAGAATCCTGGTAGACAAGGACTCCATATTTGAAATAGTTCCCGAGCAGATAAAAAAGCCCTCAACTATGGTCCGATTTGAGATAGGATTGACGGCTCCTCTTGATATATCACCCAGAATCGAGGGCAATCATCTTTTGCTGGAGATTCCCAAACCACAATCTTTTGTGGCAGATGCAGATGCTAAAGAATCTACTCCACTGGTAGAAGAGCCTGTTGCTCCACCTGTTGCAGTAGCAGAGAAAGTAGTGGCCATAGAAGAATCTCCGGCGATCGCAGTGCAAGTTCCTTCCGATATTGTTTTAGCGGTTGCTGCAACTCCTGAACAGACAGAAGGGACAGATCAGGCTTCGGCGGATATTGTTGTGGCCGAAGAAGAGGTGGAAGTTGTCCCCGAGATTGAGTCCGTGGTTAAAGAGGAAAAAGTCGCCGCTTCTGTAATGCTTGAAGATGCTGGTGTTTCGAGTGGTTCCACCATTACCGGCATTACTGTTGGAAGCCTTGAAGGCCGAATTAATGTGGAAATTTCCACTGACGGCGAAGTCGAGCCTGATGTTTACGCAGTGGGCAGAAGGCGCATTATTGTGGATGTCCCAGGTGTCTCTCCAGTGGTGACCGGTGCTGTTGAACCGGTAATTTCGCCAATAAAGGGAATAAGAGTAGGAGCTTACAAAGATAAGACAAGAATAGTGATAGACCTCTATGAAACGACGGAATATGATGTTAGCACTAGTCCGGCAGGTATTCTTGTTTCCATGGTTCCGCCTACTGCAATTTTTGACTCAACGATAGTTGAAGCAGAGACGAAAAAGCCAGCGGATGTCACACAGGTAGAAGCCGTTCCACCTGTAGAGGAGGCAAAAGTTCATACTGGTAAGAGGATTTCCCTGGATTTTCAAGATGCCGACGTGGTTCAAATACTTAGACTTCTTGCTGATGTGGGTGGATACAATCTTGCGATTCACCCTGAAGTCAAAGGGCGTATTCCAAGCCTAAATCTCAAGAACGTTCCGTGGGACCAGGCGCTAGATATTGTGCTTAAGTTGTCCGGGCAAAAGAAAGTGATAGAGGGCAATATTTTGAGGGTTGCTCCACCTGAAATTTTTGCCAGCGAACAGGATACTATTACCAAGACCAGGGAGTCGAAGTTTAGGGCTGGAGAACTTTATCAGCGTGCTATTGCATTAAACTATGCAAATGCACAAGATCTTTACATGTCTATAAGGCAGGGCAAGATTCTTACAACAAGAGGACGTGTAACTGTAGATAAAAGAATGAATATGATCATCATTAAGGATGTTCAAGAGAGTATAGATAAGATAATGACTCTTGTAGAAATAATAGACATTCCCAAGCAGCAGGTTCTGATCGAAGCCCGTATGGTTACCATAAGAACCAGCACTGCAAAGGATTTGGGAATCAATTGGTCGGGAACATTGAGTGCGGATGCCGCTCACGGCAATCCCACAGGTGTTCAGTTTCCAAACAGAATAGGGGGTTCTCTGGCTACAAATACAGGTTTTGGAGGCGTGTCACCAAATTTTTCTATCTCTCTTGGAAGTATTGCTGATGCGCTTACATTGGATGTACAACTGGCCGCTTTAGAAGAATTAAACGGAGGCAGAACTCTTTCGAATCCTAAAATCATGACCATGGACAACGAAGAGGCCGAGGTTAAGCAGGGTACACAAATTCCTTATAAATCGGTTTCCCAGGAAGGTACACAGACCGAGTTTGTTGACGCTACATTGAGTCTTAAGGTTACACCTAAAATCACGCCAGGCGGGTATATTCAACTTAAACTTCTTGTTACTCGAAACGCGGTGGGTGTGAATACCCCGGATGGACCAAGTATCGACCTGAACGAGGTGACTTCACAGGCTCTGGTCAAGGATGGGGATACGATAGTGATTGGAGGTATATACACCAAAGACTTTACCGAGCGTAATACCAAAATTCCTATTCTTGGAGATATTCCAGGGTTTGGCTGGCTGTTTAAATCCAACAGCAAAGTTGATGAAATCACAGAACTACTGATTTTTATCACGCCACGAATTGTGAAAGAGAGGGTTTTCAAATGAGTCCTAAAGTTGTAAAAACGTTATTTGCTGTTTCGTCTGTTTTTATATTATGTTTATTGCCTGTTTTCTTCGGAGGTTGCGGTAGCGGGTGCGGAGGTGATGTTGCGCCAGATGGGTCCACAATAACAATATTTCCGAAAGATTTTAAACTTTCAGACGGTGGAAGCTCGGTTAGCACTACTACACAAGATTTTACTATCAGTATTCATAATGCTGACGGTCGACCTTTAAATAATGTAGAGTTGGTGTTCGGCCTAAACGTTCAGGAATGGGGAGTAGCCCAGATGATGACGACCAGTAACGCAAATATGTCAAACCCTTCAACTGTATGTACGGGAGATGATGGAACATACACGGTTAGAATTCAGTTGCTAAGCGGTGCTGGTATGATATATAAGTCCCAGCTGGTGGCGACATCCGGTACAGCTGGTGGATTGGCCAAGATAGATGTTAAGGCTCTTACTACTGGAGGGTCTGGCGGAGGGTAAACAGACATTCCTCAAAAAAACCTGACAATTGCTTTTTGACAGGATCACAGGATGG
>CAYWZR010000094.1:0-9078 GCA_964462885.1 uncultured Nitrospirota bacterium | reverse complement strand
ATTAAACAAGAAAGGCTTGCGCAAAAAATATAGTTATTTTTGCGCAAGCCTTAAACAAATTGCTTCAATATGTAAAAGAAAGTTTCTATCTATTTTTTATGGACGCTCACAGACTTTAAAAATGCCACGATATCATTCAGGTCAGATCCATTTAGGACCGGCCAGGAAAAACCGTAGTCACGCATGGTTGTCATCATTTTAGGACCGTGATTCCATATGGACTGCGTTATTTTAATACTGGATATATTAGGAAGACGGCTCAGGTTCGGACCAATAGATCCGTTTCTTCCACCAGATCCTACGGTATGGCAGATAACACAATTTTTTTCTTCGAATATTTTTTCACCACGCAAAGCATCTCCAGGTAGATCAAAGTAGCGAACAGCAAACAAGTATGCTATGACATCCGCCATGGCCTGTGGAGTAAGGTCTCTCCTCTTTATATTCTTGATTTTCATCATCCGCATCATGTCCGGCGAGTGATTCCACATACGTGCCGCCATATCCGCCAAGGTTCTTGGAAATTCTATTTTTCCGAAATCAGGTCCTATATGCTCGCCTGAACCCTCTACAGAGTGGCAATCTTTGCACCCATTTTTTGCAAAAAGCTTTCTTCCACGTACAGGAGATCCAGGTTCCAGGTGATACTCTTCCTGAATTTTACCCCCTATAGTCTGGACGTAAGCCACTAGGTTAACCATATCCTTTGCATTAAGAATAGGCCATGAAATTCCTTTCTTCTTCATTGCCTTTTCCATCTGCGGAGCATGCTGCCACATCTTTTGCGCCCAAACAATAGGGTTAATGTATACTCCCCATTTGGTCAGATCAGGTCCAATTTTACCTCCTTTACCCAAAATGGAATGGCAGGTGGTGCAACCTTTGGCAGAGAGAAGAAGCTTCCCTTCTGCTGGATCGCCCGGTTCATCCACATAACGAATAAAATAAAGAAACGAGAAAAGAGCCGCCATTTCATCCTCAGCCATAGACTGGTAACGAATGCCCTCCTCTCGCATCTTTTCCCACATCTGCGGCAGATGATTGACTATATTGGTGGCAAGCTGTCCCTCTGAAAGATGGCTTATATGAATCCGGCCCAGGTCAGGTCCAATAACACCATCCCCCTGCCCCCATATGGAATGACAGCGAATACAATTTTTAGATAGAAAAAGCTTCCATCCACGACTGGCGTCCTTAGGAAAGACCAACGAGACATCTCCATCTCCTGCAACAGCCCTCTGGCTGCCTGGAAACATGGAAAACCCTGTCCAAACCAATGTCCATAGTATAATGAGAACAAGGTAATGGATAGTTTTTCGTGAATGGATCTGGTGTTTTTTAATCATATTTGGTTACCCCCGGAACTTTTTTTACTGTTTAATGTCTTGAACGGGCTTTTCTTCCGGCGCATTAGGTAAGCTTACCCCGTGCATCTCGCTATAAGCATCAGGCAGGTATGTTTTAATCCTCTCTGACACTTCAGCAACTGCATTTTTTCTTCCTTCAGCAATTTCCCAGATCGAAACAATCGGAAAGAATTTAGTAAAAAGTACATACAGCAGAATAAAGGCGGCAAAACAACCAGCCAGAAGAGATAACTCCACCCAGCTTGGGTGATAAACTCCGCGTTCGTAAGGAAGCCGTGGATTGGCAAGAGTAGGAACCACGATAATGAACCTCTCTAGCCACATTCCAACTGTAATGGCCAGAGACGCAAACACACTTCCCTTGATTGTTCGCAACTTTCGATTACTTAGAAAAATACCAGGAATGACAAGACAACAGATTACCATCCCCCAGAATTCATATCTGTATTCTCCAGTAAATTTGGACCAGAAAACTGCCATATGAGTGGGTTCAGCCCCGTAAAAAGTGGTCAAATATTCCGAAAAAGTAAAGTATGTCCAGAGTAAGGTAAACACGAATAACAGTATTCCAAGATTCGTAAAGTGAATGTCCTTTAGATAGTCATCCAATTTATAAACCCAACGGATTAAAGCCATCGCAACTATCAATGCAGCAATACCTGAGTATATGGCCCCTACCACAAAATAAGGCCCGAAGATTGCCGAATGCCACATCGGCTGAACAGTCATTGCGAACACAAAGGATACAACGGTATGCACTGAAACAGCCACAGGAATCACCAGAATAGCCATAACCGATATGGCCAATTCTAGACGATGCCACTGCTTCGGAGTTCCTTCCCACCCAAGAGCCAGAACCGTGTAGAGCCAATTTCTCCTGTTGGTTTTGTCGCGCATAATAGCGATATCAGGAATAAGGGGAAGGTAGAGATAGACCGTGCTACCGGTCAGGTAGACGGTAATACTGGTAACATCCCAGAGAAGTGGTGATTGAAAACGCCCGAATTCTATTATATTCATTATCCGGTCCGGTCGGCCAAGGTCCATTAAAATACTGGCCACTCCAAATAAAATCACCATAACCGTGATTACTTCCGCAGATCGAGTGATTGCCCGGCGCCACTCGGCCTGAGCAATTCGGAGGATAGCCGAGATCAACGTTCCAGCATGACTGATCCCTATAAAAAACACAAAATTGGTGATATAAAAACCCCAATATACCGGTCGATTTAAGCCGGTAACACCTAGTCCATTTTGAAATTGATGAATATAAGCGAAAATTCCCAAACCCACAATAAGAGAGAGACAACCAACTGTAATATAAAAGTTACGATTCGCCTCTTGAATCGGCTTGAGGAGAATCTTTTCGTCATGTTCAAAGGCCTTACTAAGGTCCATGTCATACTCCTTCGTTTAAGTAAATCACCTTGGGGTGAGTGCCAAGGTCTTCCAGCAGACGAAATGCTCGTCTACTTCGTGCAAGAATAGATACCTTCGATTTGGGATTGTCAAGATCACCGAAATACATGGCTTCACTAGGACAGCTCTGAACACATGCAGGAATGTAGTCGTCCGGCCCCAACTCGCGGCCTTCATAACTGGCTTTGTCTTTGGCTTTCTGTAACCTGTGATGACAAAATGTGCATTTTTCGACTACACCGTTGTAACGGACAGTTACGTCAGGATTTAGATACCTTTCCATCCCCTCCGCCCACTTAGGCTTAAACCAGTTGAATGATTTTACGGTATACGGACAAGCAGCAGTGCAATAACGACATCCGATACACCTCGCATTAATCTGTCCGACAATCCCTTCCGAACTAATTTGTGTTGCTCCAACAGGACAAACCTTAATACAAGGTGGATGTTCACAATGCATACAAGGACGTGGCAAAAGCTTCATACGTGTATTTGGATATTCATCCTCTATAAAAGGGATCATCTCCAGCCAATGAATATTCCTCCCCTTGGCTGCACTTTTCGGGTTCGAATTCGGGATATTGTTCTCTGCCTGACAGGCAACAACACAGGCCTGACATGCCGAGCACTTATCCAGATCTATTACCATTCCCCATTTTGCCATTTGTATTACTCCTTTAGACCGTTGCTTTTATTAACCGGGCACGGCATCTTGTAAACCTTACTTCACCGGTAAACAATTCCTTTTCATAAGGCAAAAGCTGAAGCACATTCTCGCCAATTCCTTTAGTCCACCTTCCGCCGGACTTGTGACCAAGGCCCACCGGCAGATTGATCACATCAGGCATCACGCCGTTATAGATTCGAACCTTAGCTGTAATCTTACCCTGCAAAGATTCCACCCAAACACTATCCCCATTTTTAAGTCCTGCTTTATGAGCTGTCTCAGGATTAATTTCCACCCAAGTATGCCAGTTCTGATAAACATGAAACCCAGTAATATCTTGAAGCCAGGCCTGATTAGTATGGGAGAGTCCACTTAAAATAGGGATAAAGTATGGATTCAGTTCAAGGTTATAAATCGACTCATTTCCCTGAAGAGTTCCGGGGGCGCCATGAGGCATACAAACAACGTCCGACTTGTCGACATGAATCATTTCAGTTGCTTGTTTAAGAGCAAGATCTTTCTCCATACCTTTCAACTTGCTAATATACTTACTGGCTGCAAGAGAGTAGAATTCGAATTTTCCAGAGGGAGTAGCCAGAACACGTTTCCATTCCCACTGATAATAGACCGGATCCCACCACCCTCCTTGTTCCTGTGTCTTCTCCCAGAACTTTTCGAACTGCTCGTGGCTGCGAACTTTCCAGCCGCTTCGCTCCAGCAGCTTTGTCCAAACCTCTTCAAGAGGAGCCCCAAATGGCTCACCTCGACCTGCATTATGGAGTTTCTTTATGGATGCTTTGACCAAGTCTTGGGATTTTGTAGACGGAAACGCACTAGAGGCGGATTTCCCAATGGCTTTAGCAGAAAGAGATATTAATGTTTCACTGCTATCTCTGGTGTCATAAACTGGAGCCAAAACCGGTCGACCTATACTGACCACGGAATTTCCTTTTAAAGTATGAGTGCTATCTAACTGCCATTTTTCAAGATAAGTGGAATCTGGTAGAATCAAGTCCGCATACTGTGAAGTCTCATCCATAAACGAGGAAAAACTGATAATAGTCGGAACTTGCTTTATAGCCGACAGAAAGAGCTCAGGGTCATGGCTGTCAAAAACAGGATTTGCTCCGTTTAAAAGAATGGCCTCAACTGAGTATGGCTGTTTACGCTTAATCTGCTCGAATAACCGTGCCGGAACATCCTGCGCCATTGAGTACATACCATTTCCAGCACCATCAATCCTGGGCTTGGATAATCCGGCAGCTGAAATGGCATCGACCGAGAAAGACGGAAGCGATATATCTGGAGTTTTTGCACGTGTAAGTACCCCTCCGGTTTTCTGAATACTCCCGACCAATGCGTTTAATGCATGTATGGCCATTCGGTTGTAGATACCTGGATTGCCAACACCGTCATTGTCATTACCAATGGCCAATGCTGGTTGATGCCGGGCAAAATCTCTGGCCAAACTAATTATTGAATCTCTAGGAACGCCAGTTTCCCGAACGACCTTATCTATTGGATACTCCTGAATTAGCATAGTTTTAAATCCAGGATGGAGAACCCCTTTCTTATCAGTCCAATCCTCAAAACCAAATGTTCTATTCGCCATGAAATCTTCATCATAGTTTCTTTCCAGCACTAACATCGAAGCAATTCCCAAAGCAAGAATTCCCTCGGTTCCAGGACGAATTGGTACCCATTTATCAGCTTTTGCGCCAGTAACTGAAAGTCGCGGCTCAATCTGGACAAATTTACCTCTAATATCATCCTGAGATCTACGAAATTCACCAAAAGCACGGAATGTCTGAACCGGCGACCACGGTGTTTCAAGCAGACCACTATTAAATGAAAGTATCAAAGAGGAATTTTCAATATCGTATACAACTCCTGCCTCCGACCCTTGCATCATATTAACACCAGGAATCATGCCGGTTACAGCATGACCTGAGCTATAACGAATCAAGTTCGGAGAACCATAAACCTCCATAAATCGCTCTGAAACACTTTGGGCAAGCTGTTCCTGCGCACCTGTCAACATAACCACCGAGTTGGACTTGCCCTTTTTACGAAGCTCTTTTAGCTTGTCACCAGCAGAGCGAAGCGCCTCATCCCAAGAGATCTGCTTCCACTTTCCCTCACCTCGCTCACCGACTCGAAGCATGGGACCCTTTATTCTGTCAGGATCATATAAAAGTTGAAGACCGGACTGTCCTCGAGCGCAAAGCTTTCCACGATTAATAGGATGAAGAGGATTGCCATCAATCTTGACAGCCCTGTCTCCATAGACACGGACTAGAATTCCACATCCGCCTGAGCATTGCCGACAAATCGATGTAACCCATTTATCCTCTGGAGGTCTAAGCGAATAATCAGCCATCTGCTTAGCCAGCGCCTCCCCTTCTACAATATTGGGAAACAACCCATAGCTGTATGCAAGACCAAAGGATGAAGCACCTGTCAGGATCTTTAAAAAGTCCCTTCTCCGTATGTTACTCATCTTCACCTCGTTTAAAGTGTCAAAAGCTCAAACCGCATCACTTAACCCTAGCTTCTTAGATACCATTAACGGTGACACGAAACACAATCTGTTTTAGCCTGAAGTTTTCTATGACACGACAGACATTTGTTCATTTTTATTTTCATCGGGGCTTTGGAAGGCGGTTTTGTTCTTTTTGCCATATCTCCGTGACAATTCTCACACTCAAGATCAGCTACAGTTACATGCCGCCGATGGGAAAAGAAAACGTGCTTAGGAACCTGAAAAAGCCGCTTCCAAGGTATCTCTTCGCCCTTTGAATAGTATGTTCGAATTTTTTCTTCTTCCGGACTATCTGTAACCGGTTCAGAGTGACACTCAATACAGATTTCGATACTAGGAATTGTAGCCCGGACCTTATCCTGCACACCTTGATGGCACATAACACATTCTAATTCCAATTCCTGGGTGTGCTTGTAATGGTTAAACTGGATAGGCTGCTCGGTAGCACCTGCGCCATCTCTAAGAAAAAAGACACAAGCCAAGGTAAGGAATATCGTCTTAAGCAGGTTTTGTCTCATACACACCCTTTCATCAAAATTTGTTGATGTCACTTAAAATAATTCTGTTTTGATATAAAGCAAGTCATATGCCAACAAAACATTCTTCCTTCAAATATTATGTAACTCATTGTTTTACAAGTAAAAAAACCTATTCATCATCGATATAGGAAGAAACAAAAATATTGACCGGGTTTCGTACACTAACTGACTTGCAGGAACATTAATACCAGGCAACACACTGAAAACAAATAGCAAATGCAGTATTTACGATTATCAGACACTGTATGATTTTCGGACACCACTTAAAAGAAGAAGGTGTTAAATAATAAACCCTTTAAAAACAGCAGGTTCTAATGCTCACGAAAGAATGAAGATAAGATGGCACAACCGTTGCATCTTTTAAGTTTGAATGAATGAAAATGAAAAAAATATTTTCGATATCACTTCTATTCGGAGTTTTTCTAACAATTATAACGGTTATGGTGCTAATGTTCTTTGTCTCACCAACTTATCTTGGCGCCGAAGACCTTCTTGCCGAAAAAAGCAAAATCAAGAAAAAAGAGTATACATCCGCCAAGGTCTGTAAGGAATGTCATCCTAAGATCTACACCATGTGGAATAACTCAATGCATGCTCATACCATGGACGACCCTATATTCGAGGCTACTTACGCGCTGGCTTATACTAAAACAGGGGGTAACGCTGCAAAAATATGTCTCAGATGTCACGCCCCCACAACAACTGTAACCAAAGACTTTAATCAAAAATTAGAGATCACACAGGAAGGGGTAACCTGTGACTTCTGTCATACAATAGCCGGAGTAGACCTGTCTAATAGGAAAAATCCATTTATCATAAAAACAGATCACCTTAGCATTAAAGCTAAGTCAGTAAGAGATACAAACATCTGCTCCCATAACAATGAACAATCTGACATACTCGGATCATCAGAATTCTGTGCTAGCTGTCACGATTATACGGACGAAAATGACGTTCTTTTAATGGGAACATTTACGGAATGGAAAGAAGGACCCTACCCTGCTCAAAATGTGGGATGTCAGGATTGTCATATGTCTGAGCAGGAAAATAATTTAAAAGATCATCGTATGATGAAATTCAGAGGAGGTTTATCTGGCCAAGTCGCTCTGCCAAAAAAGTCGTTGCCCGAAAACTCAAAACTCCTGCAAGTAGGGTCGTCCAGTGTGTCGGGATTTAAGATAGATCATGATGCTATAAGTGTTAAACTAAATAAAGTGGAGAGAAGCGGTGGACACCTGAAAGTAGTAGTGCAAATCGCAAATACGGGTTACGGACACATGGTTCCCACAGGCATGCCTAGCCGTAGCCTGATTCTGGTCTGTGAGGTCAGGACCTCCCCAAAGGGTGAACTAATGACCCGGAAACAGGTTTACAAAAAAAGAGTTGTATATCAGGCAAACGGAGAAGAGATTACAGACGATGCGGATCTGATGCTAGAACCTAGCCGGATTATAGATGACAACCGCCTTGCTCCAAATGAAACCCGTACTGAAGAATTCAAGTTCATGGTGTCTTCTGACCAAGATGTGATTGTCAGCGCCTCTGTGAGTTATCTTTACAACCCTGTCCTAATTCATAAGACCGAGATGAAAATACATATTAGCAGGGATGAAAAAATGATTCCGGCTCAATCTAACCAGTAAGGTCAGGCCCAAGGGCCTGACCTTATTAAATGTAGCAGTAATTATCCAATCAAGGAGGAATTTCAAATGACTAAAGCTTCAAATCGCAGTAAAAGTGCCTACTTTGTTCAAATCCTGATGGTGCTTGGTTTTAATACCTTCATACTCTCATTCTTTGGCTGGTTCTTTTACATGATTCACTCCGCCAGCCTGCTACACGAGTCCACTGGACCAGGAACCGGGCTTGCAATTGTAGCGATCCCGCTGGCCAGTATTCTTCTATGGGTAGTCAATTACACTGCCTGCGGGCTGCTGTCGGAACAAACATCTTTGATTTTCAAACGAAAAGAAAAATGAGAAGGGAGGGGTGAGTGGATAGGTAAACAAGCTAAACATTACGGCTTTTTTGCCAAGACTTTATTACTCACCCCTCAGAATATTTTAGACTACGGAGATCCTCTCTGGATCTTCTGGGTAAACATGGATTGGAGTTGTGTTAACCGGCTTCCAACCAACTCTGCAATATTCCCCATAAAAAACCCGCCCCGAACTCTGAGTCTTCTTTGCAAACCCGAATCAAGAATTCTCAATCGAGGGTCAGCGCCTGTACCTGGTTACGGCTTACATAAGAAAGAATATATGTATTATTACTTATGATATCTTCGTAAAAAATCAAAAAAGTACGGAATTATTACCTGGGCAACCCAATTATTATCCGGGCAACCACGGGGGGATTGCCCCTACGGTGTTTGGAATTTATTGTAGGGGCCGGTCCCAGTGCCTGCCCTCTTGCCTGCTGATTTCTTGTTTTTACGGGAATGACAATTTTTTACGAGTTCATCACTTATTAGTGCTTCCACTATTGCCATTTACGTTGCCCCTTTTATTAAATTTCCATTTCAATAAACTAATCAAGGCGGGC
>CAYWZR010000093.1:0-9244 GCA_964462885.1 uncultured Nitrospirota bacterium | reverse complement strand
GTCACTAAAGATCAGATCAATATCATCTTCTTTTTGCACTGTTCCCAATATTTCCAGAGCTTGGGCGGCATTTTCAGCGGTGCGTGTACGGTAACCAAGATCTGTTAGGTATTCATCTGCCAACATTAGCAGGCCAACTTCATCGTCAACGATCAAAATGGATTCGTTGCCTGTTGGTAATTCTGTTTTGTTAGAGTTACCTACAATTTCAACTGATTCGGATGCCATTGAGCGAGGCAGATACATCCGAACCGTAGTTCCCAGACCAGCTTCAGAATACACCTTGATGTAACCGCCGTAGCGTTTAACAAAACCGTAGACCATAGACATTCCCATGCCAGTACCCTTGACTTCGGTCTTGGTGGTAAAAAATGGCTCGAAAACATGATCAAGAATTTCCTTATCCATGCCCGTGCCAGTATCACTCAGCATCAATTGCACGTAGTCACCAACTTCACTTTCTGAGTTTAGGTCGGATTTGAAGATGGTATCATTAACATCCAGGTGTTTGTTCGTAGTTTCAATCAATAGCTTACCGCCGCCAGGCATAGCATCGCGGGCATTTAATACCATGTTTAAAATGGCATCCTGCAATTCACCAATTTCTATTTCGGTCAACCACAGATCATTAGCCAGAGAGTAATGGACCTCAACCTTAGAGGTAACTGAGCGCTTAATTATGCTCTCCATTTTTTTTAACGTGCTACTTAGATTCAGAGCAGCCTCTTTTTTTATCTTGCGATTGGATAAGGCCATTAACTGACGGGTTAGATCTGTACAACGTAGAGTAGCCTCGGTAGCTGTATTTAGCCATCGGCTCGGTTGCGCATCACTGGCATTATAGCTTTTCAATAAATCCAGATAACCGATTATGATGCCAAGCTGATTATTGAAATCATGGGCGATGCCGCCGGACAAACGACCTATGGCCTCCATTTTCTGCGAACGCCGCAAGGCTTCTTCAGCCAGAGCTTTCTTCAGAATGATATCTATTCGTTCAAAACAACGTTTCAGAGTGGCCAGAAGATCCTCGGAGTGAAAGGGTTTACGCAGATAGTCGTAGGCGCCTTGTCGCAATGCTTGGACAGCGGTGTCGAGGTCGCCGTATGCTGTCATCATCACACACAAGAGCTCTGGATAAAGATGCTGTAAACTTGCAAGCAAGTCTATACCACTACCCTTACCCAGGCGAATATCTATTAGAGCTACTTTTGCGGAAAACCTCTTTAGCATTTCCAGAGCAGCATCCTCGCTACCGGCAAGTTCAACCGTGTAGCCTTCCAAAGTCAAAAGATCTGCTAAACCAGCGCCAAAATCATAGTTGTCATCAACAATAAGAACACGTAATGGTTTCATTTTGCCATCTCCTTATATGGAGTAGGTATCAGGGTACAAAAAGAACAGATATGCAGAAAACCATCTAATACTTTCAACCTTCATTATGCTTCCCTGACAACTGCTTTATTTTTTATATGATACAACGGCAGTAAAAGACGCACTATGGTACCCAGCCCAGGTTTGCTATCAATATGAACACTGCCGCCATGCTGCTTCATAATTTGGCTGACTACCGATAAACCCAGCCCTACGCCAAAGCTCTTTGTGCTAAATAGAGGTTCAAAAATCTTCCCCTGTTGTTCCTCTGACATACCAAGTCCGTTATCGGCAATCTCTATTTCTACGCAGTCATCTAATGTACGTGTGGTAACAGTTACCCGTGGTGTTCGTGAAAAACTGTGCAAGCCTTCTTTGGCTGTTACTGCCTCACAAGCATTATTTAGAACATTGAGAGCCGCGCGCAGTAAATATTCCCGATCGCATAAAATTTCTACTCCAGCGCCGGGATTGTGAACAAGTTCAATCTCCGGGGTATGAAGATGATCGCCCAAAACTTCAGCAAGCCAGGCATCAATATCAGTACTTTCCAGATTGAGTTGACGGATCCGTGTGAAATCCAGCAATTCGTTTATTATGTTGTCACAACGGCTTATCCCTCTATCAGTTATTCCTAAAGCGCTTTTCATCATCGGATTATCCTTGCCCGCCAGGCGCTGGATAACGGAAAGAGAGTTACGAATACTTCCCAGTGGATTGCGGAGTTCATGGCTGACAGTGGCTGTCAACTGACCGATGTCAGCCAGGCGCTGTTTTCGTAACAACTCCTCTTGAGCAGAATGTAGCTCGGCAGTGCGCTCTTTTATCATTTTTTCAAGATGCATCCTATGTTTTTCCAGTTCTTTTTCAGCTTGTTTTCGAACAGTAATGTTTCGAACGATAGCCTGCATATATTTTCCTGTACTCAGCTCGATTGCATTTAAATTCACCTCTGCATCAAAGAGTGTACCATCAAATTTCTGATGTTTCCATTCAAAAGACTGTGGGATTCCACTGAATGCGGCTTCTATTTTTTCTAAAGATTTATTGATAGAGTTTTTGCTGTCCGGCTGCGTCGGAGGAAAAATCTTATACAGCGACTGATTAATAATTTCGTCCCTTTTGCATCCAAACATCTCAAGGGCTTTCTGGTTGCAGTTAATAAATAAATTATTTTTCGTAATAAATATGGCATCGTTTGCTGATTCAAAAAGTGTACGATAACGTTTTTCACTTTCCCGAAGATCATCATCCCGCTTCTGTATCTGTTCCAGCATATTATTAAAGGAATCAATAAGATGTCCCACCTCATCTTCACTTTTTTTATCTGCACGTACAGAGTAATCTTTCTTTGCAGTAATTTTACCTGCTGTTTCTGCAAGTGAAAGAATTGGCATAGAAATCACTTTTTGTATTTTTGAAGACAAAGCGTAGATAAAAATAGATGATAGCGATATCATCAAAATGAACGCTATGGCACTTTGCTTTATAAATTCCGACTGCTCACTAAGATCAGAATGCAAATAGACTGTTCCAATGGACTGGTTGTTGAGAATAATAGGCTTGAATACAACCAGACTGTTCTTGTTAAAATGGTAGCCATCCTCTTCTGGCTTTGGAAGTGTAGTCTCCAGTCTGAACCCTTTCCGCTGGTATGTGGCAAATATTGTACCGTCAATGCGGTAGATGCATGCAAAGACTATAGGTTTTTTAGCCTGCAATGATCTCAGCACTTCTTCCGCATCTTTTGAGTCATCGAAGGAGAGAGCTCCTATACTGTTATCAGCCAGCATCTTTGCCTGTGCAGATAGGTCGTTTACCATGCGCTCTCGGAAAAAAAACCATTCGTACGTTATAAAAATTCCACCAGCCAGTAACATTGTAGTTAAACTAACAAGCATTATTATCAACACCATTTTGTGTCTGATAGACAGCTTGCCAATAATTTCTGATGTAGAGATCTTTTTGTCCTTTCCCCCTCCCTGCATGCTAATCTTCTATAACTCTGATTGCCACTCTGAGCAATTTTGAGCTGAATATTATTCCTACACTTTCGGCAGCTGTCCTGTTTATTTCAAATCCTACTTTATTTTTTTGTGTTATAAAATTCACCATGCCGCCCAAGTGAATAAATCCTTTAACTTCGCTAACAGTTAAAACCGGAAAACCTTTCAGTGAGTTCAGGATGCTTCCCATAGTATCCTTTAGAGATGGACTTATAAATAAAATATGTAACTGTCTAAGCTCCTCTTCTTCTGGAATTTTATCTATCTTTTTGATGACGAGCTTTCTTTTATTAATAACTTGCCCCTCAACGCTCTTGAATATATCTCCAAAATGGTCTTTATCTAAGATTCCAATAATAACAGTGGTTTTATTGTCGCTGAAGGCCTCACTCGGCCACTCGGCAAAAAAAAGAAGTTTGTATATAAATCCGGCTTTAACCTGATACTCATTGACAGGTTCAACAGCAAAACAGGTTGTTGAAAATACAAACTCCAGTATAATTAGGTATGGAATAATAACATTTTTCATATGTTTGCCTGTCTCAGAATCCATACTTCGCATACAGTACAAAACTCCGTCCCTGTGCAGGGTAATCTCCGGGAATACTCTTAGGAGCAGACGGATATGTATAGTCTTTATCAAAAATATTAAATACTGAAAATCTGAGTTCTAAATCCTTTCGTATTTTTTTTGCCAACAATGTGGTATTGACTACTATATAGCCATCCATTTTGCTTCTGGTATCCAACCTGTCCCTTGATGAATCGTTCTGCCAATAGGCGTTTAAATTCCAGCTAAAGTATCTGCTCAGAGGTAGGTCAAGCAGAACACTACCGCTGTGTAACGGAACACGTGGAAATGGATCGCCATTATCGTATTTAGAGTCTGTATATGAATAATTTGCCATAATGTAACCACCCATTTTTAAGTTGGATCGGGCTTCAATCTCTATACCGTTGCTTGTAACATTTCCAAGATTATCAAACATTATTGATCCAGGTGCTTTGTCGATCAGATCGTTAAGTTTGTTATGAAACAGCGTTGTTCGTATGAGTAGACGCTCGTTCAGTTCGACTCCCATACTGGCTTCAAATGTCTGAATTTTTTCAGGTTTTAGGTCATTATTCCCCTGGGCGACCAGATTATTCTTTACAAACTGGCTGTAAAAATCAGGGGCACGAAACGCTGTTCCATACGACAATTTAATGTCAAATAGTTCCGGTATATCCCATGAAAGTCCTATGCGCGGATTAAGAGTATTTCCAAAATCAGAGTAATAATCATCCCGGGCGCCAGCCAGTAATCGGATGTCATCCGTTATATCCCAAATATCTTGAATATAAACAGCCCAAATATTACGATCGGCATTATCAATCCAGTTAAATTCATCAGATACATCCTGGACTTCAGGCAAAAAATACGGATTGGAATTAGCAAAAAACTTCACATCGTACAATTTTTCGTGTCTGCCGGAAATACCCCAGATAACTGTATGACCCTTTATCTCTCTCTGTAATAATTTAACTTCACCACCGTAGCTGGTTTCTTTTGCCCGGCTGTTGCCTATAAGTCCAGTACTATTCCAACCGCTAAAAGGGTGCCCTGAAGGAATTGAACCTGCCGGATAAGCCTCGTAATAGTTGTTGGTTTTCTGATGATCAATGTATGAAATAAATGTAAGTTGCAGATTATTAGTAATGTCTGACTCGATACGGGCTTCGATAAATCCTGACTGTACAGCCTGTTTTGAGTTGCCGCCAAGCACGTTTACAATTCCGAAATAATCACCTGCCTCTCTGTTAAGATAGCGTCCCTTAATACTCAATTGCCCCTTATCTAAAGATGTCTGTATGTCAACATGTTCATCTTTGGTATTAGCTTGACCGCTTCTGCCAAAGACATCAGCTTCCACATTCAGATCAGGGCCAGAATGATCTATAATGTTTGCGTTAAAAGTAAACCCTAAATCGTTCTGAAATTTGTTGCCATACAAAAAATTATAGCCCTGGCCAATGGAGTTTCCACTTTCAAATTCTGTATTAACGTATAATTCAACACCATTTATTTCATCGGGCCTCTTGGTGATTATATTTATAACTCCAAGAAAAGCATTGGCTCCGTAAAGGGCTGAACCCGGCCCTTTAACCACTTCTATACGCTGAATATTCTCTACAGGTAGATTGTCCAGAAATTGAGATGTGGCACTGCCAAAACGCACATCGTTCAGCATGTGACTGTTGAGCATAATAAGTATTTTTTCAGAACTAGCAGTGTATATGCCCCGGACAGAAATAAAGTTAGTTCCAACATTACCAATACCCACGCTGATGCCCGGCAGATGACGCAGGGCATCATAGATAGTTCTTGCCCCCATCCTCCTTAAGTCATCAGCTGTTATGACAGAAACGGAAGATATGGTTTTAGCCAGTTGCTCTGGAACCTTTGAAGCTGTCACAATTTCCATTTCCAGTAATTCAACCAGCGACATCCGAAAGACAGGTGCTTTTCCGGTATCTTCTATTTTTTCTGAAGTTTCCAGTGATTTACTCTCTATTTCAGAGACAGCCTGATGGCGTGTATTTGTTGTAGCTGCATCTAAATAAGACGGTGTGATTCCGGTAAACAGAATAATTATAAAAAATGCGCTAATTCCAATACTCTTGATATTGAGCATATGTTTTGTTATAGCATCCATGTATCTCATCTTTTAGTTATTTATGTTTTTAATCAAAAAATATTATCTAAAATTAATCTATTTCTACATTTTCTACATTTATTCAATGTTCTAAAATCTCTCTCAATTTCTTCGCCAGATTGGTTGGCATAAGCGGTTTTTTAATAAAAGCTACATCCACTCCGGTAATTTTGTGAATGCTGATTTCTTCACCACTGTACCCAGACATAAAAACAATCTTGATTCCCGGTCGGATGTATTTACACTTATCGGCTAACTCCTTGCCGTTTATGCCCGGCATAATTACATCAGCCAACAGTAGATCAATACTCTTTTCTTGTTTACATATCTGTAATGCCTCTTCGCTACAAGATGCTTCGATAATTTTGTAACCTAAAGGTTGAAGCGAATCCGAAACCAACCTTCTAATAGATGGCTCATCATCTACGACCTAAACTGTTTCAGTTCCATACGACATAACCTTATGTTGGTCCCTTGCATCAAGCCCTTCCTCTCTTTTACCGGTTACAGGTAGATATACCTTAAATGTTGTTCCATCCTCCTTTTGACTGTCAATAGAAATATGTCCTTTGTGCTGTTTTACAATACCGTAAACCGTGGCCAATCCAAGACCAGTACCCTTTCCAGCCTCTTTTGTTGTGAAGAAGGGTTCAAATATTTTTTGCAAAACCTCCTCGGTCATTCCCGTTCCTGTATCAGTTACTGAAAGCATTACATAAGGTCCTGCCTGCACCCCTTCTTCATGAAGGTGTATATAGTCCTCATCCAACACCACATCTGTTGTTTTTATAGTTAGTCGACCACCACAGGGCATGGCGTCTTTGGCGTTTACTGCCATATTCATCAAAATCTGCTCTACCTGAACCGGATCAGCCATAACATTACTAACAGGAGATTCTATATTCAATTCAAGCAATATATCTTCACCAATCATTCGCTTAAGCATTTTGCCCAGGCTCTCGACTATTGTGTTTAGATTAACTACTTTTATCTCTAACACCTGTTTTCGGCTAAAAGCCAAAAGTTGTCTTATAAGCATTTCTGCTTTAAGCCCTGCATCATGTATCACGTTGATATTTTCCCTTATATGGGAATCCTCTGGAAGCGCCATAATGGACAATTCGCTATAGCCTAAGATAGATGTCAACATGTTGTTGAAGTCGTGTGCAATTCCACCTGCCAACCTTCCGATAGACTCAAGTTTTTGTGCTTGAATAAGTTGATCGTGAAGTTTTTGTTTCTCTACCTCCGCCTGTTTGCGTTCCGTTATATCCCTCTGGGTTCCGATATAACCCAGTACTTTGCCTTTGGAATCAAGTATGGAGAATGCTGAAAACTCAATATTAAGTTCTGTACCTAATTTTGTACGACTGATTAACTCACCTCGGTATACTCCTTTGACAGAGAGGTCTTTCAAAATTTCAGAAAATACTTTATCCCCGAAATAAACTGCAGGTGTCTTGCCTTTTAGATCCTTGATTGAGTATCCGGCAAGTTCTTCATGAGCGTAATTCTGTTCAATGTAAAGACCTTCAGAGTCAATAATTGCAATTGCATCTTTTGAAGATTCAAAAATTTGTCTGTAGAGCTTTAACTCTTGTACTTTTTCATCAAGCTTTCTGACAACACTCTCCCCATACATTTTGGACAGTTCATGTTTTTCTTCACCCGGCTTTTCAGGCACGAGCATTTTTTCCTCGCCATACTCCTTAAATACGTCATGGATTATCTTAAGAAATTCATCTGTTTCAATCGGTTTCAGTATATAACGGGATGCACCCAGTCTCATGGCCAACTTTTCATCTTTAGGGTTTAAATAGCTTGCAGTGTACAAAACAAGAGGTATTTTCTTTAATTGTTCATGTTGTTTAAGTTCTTGACAGAGTCTGAAACCATCCAAACCGGGCATTAGAATGTCTGAGATAATCATATCAGGCATGTCAGACATAGAGACCTTCGCCTTATTCAAAGCGTCTTCACCGTTGCAGGCAGCTTCAACTATGTGTTGATCATGCTCAAGAGTTTTTTTGAGAATCATTCTTGAATCTTCATTGTCATCGACAATTAGAATTTTCATATCTTTTCTCCTGTCAACTCCATGATCTGGCTAATTACAGTAATACGAAGATGTCTGCTCATATCATTATTTTTTCTATGCATGGAAGACTTCCATACAAAAAAGGCGGCATAGTCAATATAGCCGCCCCGCTGAATCAGCATTTTTTATACTCCAGAATTAACACTATCTACTGTAGATGTCAAGTAAAGCATTGTGTAGTGTCAAGGCAAAATAGAAAAAAGTTATCCAATAAGCTCTTAAAATAGACCTAAAAACCCTTAATTTCTAGCTAGTTCTATCCAAACCTCAAACCGTGAGTTTTTTATTTTTAAACTAACGCCCTCCCTGTAAACTGAGAGAAATCACGTGCTGTCCAGTAATTAGAGTCTGTTTGTAAATCCTAACTCTTTGTTTTATAATAATAATTATGTCCTTTTTGAGAACAACTGAGAAAATCTGAGAAAAAAGGAAGTGTACAATTTAGGAGACAAAATCAGATTAAGTAAAATAGAAGTAATAACAATGGAAAATGCTATAGCAGGGATTGATGTGTCAAGAAATAATAAAAAATGCTTATCCTCCTAAGATCATAGGAGGGGGGAACATCAACAGAGATGAAATAGTTTACACGATGTCTATTTTTAGGTAGTGGGTCAAACCTGCAATTAAGCATGAATATCCACTCCAGGTTCGACTTTATTAATCAGGAATCCGACTAATAACCAATTTAAAATCACACTCTTTTTCAGTAATAGCCACTAAATGATTCTGACTGCATCATTGCACTTAATAGTTCCTACTTTAATTACTTCAGCATATACACCAACATGTGTATTGTTATGTTGTGCTGCTGTTCGAAGTATATTAGTATCTTTAGGTAGATCACCTTGTTCAAGGGTCGTCATGACACACCTTGTGCAATGATCTGTTATTTTCAATTTAACCTCATCACCAATTACTATTGTTTTTCCAACCCAATTACTTTCTACAAAACCGTCCTGTTCTGTGTTTATAATGATATTTGGACGAAATCTTCTTGCTTCAAAACGACCTTCTGGGTATAAACGACTTAGCTCATTGAGTGTTGATGTGGTTAATAAATGAATAAC